>NZ_JAHWCO010000220.1:0-1277 GCF_020054415.1 Candidatus Symbiopectobacterium sp.
GCGCTGCTTGAGGGCCTTGTTATAAGAGGGCCAGTTGGTGATTTTAAAATTTTGTTTTGCCATGGAGACCTGATTTTGAAACAACTGTGGTGATCTGCTCCGATGATTACCCAAAAGTTCTATTTATTCAACAAAGCCGTGCAGCGCATCAATGCCTTTAATCCCAGCGCTGAGCGCCCTTTTGTGTTAGGCCTGCCAACAGGCAGTTCACCGTTAGAAGCTTATAAAGCGCTTGTCGTGATGCACAACGCCGGGCTGGTCAGTTTTAAGCACGTAGTGACATTTAATATGGATGAATATGTCGGTCTGCCGGCCGCTCATACGCAAAGTTATCACACGTTCATGTATGAGAATTTCTTCAATCACTTTGATATTCCGTAGGAAAATATTAACCTGTTGAACGGTAACGCTCCAGATGTGGTGGCCGAATGCCAACGTTATGAAGATAAAATGGCCTCCTATGGCAAGATTCACCTGTTTATGGGGGGAGTAGGTAATGACGGGCATATTGCGTTTAATGAACCCGCCTCATCCTTAGCCTCCCGTACGCGGATCAAGACGTTGACCGAAGAGACCCGCACCGCGAATTCCCGTTTCTTCGAGGGTGATATGTCTCAGGTTCCCAAATATGCGCTTACCGTCGGCGTCGGCACCCTGTTAGATGCTGAGGAAGTGATGATTTTGGTGTCTGGCCGTAACAAGGCACAAGCATTACAGGCTGCCGTAGAGGGCGATGTAAATCACATGTGGACCATCAGTTGTCTGCAACTGCATGCCAAGGCAATCATTGTTTGCGATGAGCCCTCTACCATGGAGTTGAAAGTAAAAACCGTGAAATACTTCCACGAGTTGGAAGCTGAAAGCATTATCGGTCTTTAATCTGTAAGCCGGGAGTTCAAGATGTATGCGTTAACCCATTGTCGTATCTACACCGTGCACCAAATACTGGATGACCATGCTATCTTATCAACGATGACACGATCGAAAGCGTGTGTCCCGAATCCGATCTTCCCGCCCCCCTGCCACGCCACGATCTGAAGGGCGCTTCGGTGGCCCCCGGCTTTATCGATTTACAGCTTAACGGCTGCGATGGCGTCCAGTTCAATGACATCCTTGATGCCATTTCCATTGCCACGCGGCTTTGTTGAATAAATAGATATTATGCTGCGTAGCCATAAAGGCTGCGGATTCCCTTGACGTAAAATCAGTATGTTAAATCCAGAGCGTGGTGATGCATCCCGGAGCGATCAGCATTTTAATCCAAAACAGGCTTGTCA
>NZ_JAHWCO010000215.1:0-9029 GCF_020054415.1 Candidatus Symbiopectobacterium sp.
ATACGTACTCGAAAGTGGCGCACTGCAAGCTGTATACGAATAAAACACCGATCACCGCCGCCGACCTGCTCAATGATCGCGTACTCCCGTTCTACCAGGCTCAGGGACTGCCGGTGCTGAGAATACTGACCAACAGGGGTACGGAGTACTGTGGTAAAGTGGAGCAGCATGATTATTAGCTTTATCTGGCTATCAACGATATCGAGCATACGAAAACGAAGGCGATGTCTCCGCAGACGAACGGCATCTGCGAGCGCTTCGATAAAACCATTTTTCAGTATTTTTATCAGGTTACGTTTCGCAAGAAGTTATATGGAGACCTGGAAAGCCTGCAGGTAGAGCTGGACAACTGGTTGTGGCATTACAATAATGAGCGAACTCATCAGGGAAAGATGTGCTGCGGGCGTACGCCGATGGCCACTTTACTCGATGGAAAACGGATCTGGGCAGAAAAGAATCTGAACCAGATGTAATCTGACAGACACCTGTATAAATAATCGGTAACTGTCAGATCAGGTCTGGGCTAGTACAAGTTCAGTGACCGCCTTGACGGTCACTTCTGAGGAAAGGCATTTACACAAAATCTTAAACAGGCTCTGGAGTTGCTGAAGTTATCCTGCAACGTTTGCAGTCGGTCAACGTCAAGGATTTCTTGCAATGGGTATTTGTTGTTCATCATGCTCTTTTCTGTCAGTCAGACACCGTCTCTGAGAATCCGTTTTCACCCCTCAGCCGCCGTAGGAATATCCATTCAGTTCCTATTGATAACGGTTTTGTATTATTTACGATCTCCGGTATGGATGCCATGACCTATCTCACACGGTGCTATTGCGATAAGAATGACAAGAAATTACACCTGAAAATGTTTGTTTTGTTTGAGCCCGATCAACTCTTGCGCTATGACGAGGTAGAGGTTTTCTCTTCACGCTCCGGCCAGCAAACCAACAAAACACCCACCATAATGGCGAACACGCCTATGCACGCCAGCCATGAAAAATGCTCTGAATAATCGGGTAAGAGAAGCGAACCAAGCCACACCAGCACATAGCTCAGGCTCAAAAATGCGTATGCTTTTCCCAGCGCCAGACGCTGTAACGCGAATTGCCAGACAATGAGCGACAGCACGTAACACCCCAGCCCAGCGGTAAGCAGCAGCCACTGGCACGCTGCGCCATCCCACAGCATGCGTATCGACCATATCGGTGGCAATCCGGACAGGGCGTATTTAATCGCCAACTGCGCGATGCTGACCAACATGACGCTGAGGCAAGCCGCTAGATATCCCATGCTGTCGCCTCCACGTTAAACCGTAACACCGAGCAAAACGACGCCCGAGATGATAAACAGAATGCCGAGGCTATGCCGCCACCCAATAGGCTCCTGCCAAATCCAACGTGCGGCCAGCGTGATCCAAACCAGATTCAGACTCAACATCGGATATGCAATGCCAACAGGAAGCTGTTGCAGTACGACCAGCCACAGCAATAACGCAAGCGCCAGCAGCAGCAGAGCAACGCTCAGCCATCGCGCTGCATAGGCAGGATGAACCGCTCCAGCCGCCTGTTTTTGACACATCTGCCCCATGCAGCTCAGCATGCTGACCAGCAAAACCCCCAACCATGCACTCACTGCGCGTGATACTCGACAACGGCAAAGCGTCCTTGCTGATAGACACAGTCCGGCGTTGGCAACGCATGTATCGTCGTCCTGTCGTCATCGTCCAGCAGTAGCATCAGCGTAATATTGCCTTGTTGACGGTGAGCCGCGAGCCAGTCAGGGAAGGCGTCCTCAGAAACAAACCGTTCTGCGCTGTCCTCAAACGCCAACCCCCAAGCCAGTTCACCGCGACGGCTATAGAGAAAAATATCGTCGCGCTGCAACTCCCAGGCAATAGCCGAGGAAACCCCTACGCTGTTGGACAGCACATAGCGGCTCGCTTGCAGTTGCGCATGAGCCTGCTCAATCATCTCCTGCGGCTGTTTGGCATTCTCCACACGATCGGGAATGGCAGCGCCCACCAGCAGCGCCAATGCCAGCGGGCACAGCGCCGCGCAGGCCCAGCGATTACGCGGTTGCACAATCGACAGGCTCCCGATCAACGCCCAAGAGAGAAATATCACCGCTGCCGCCAGCATCTTGCCATATTCCTGCGGTGTATAGAGCGGATAGCTCGCAAACCGATGAGGTGCCAAAACCAGCACCACAGCCAGCAGTCCTATAACACCAAACAGCATATTGATAAGTGCGTTGGCGCGCAGAGCCATGGCACCCTCGCGGGCAGCACCCAGCACATGATGAGCCAGCAACGCCGCCAGCGGCGCGTAACAGGGCAGTATATAGGTCAGTAATTTTCCTTTCGCGAGGCTGAAAAACAGCAGTGGCATGAGAGTCCAGCCCAACAAATAGATCAGGCTGCTGTTCGTTTTCCTATCTCGCCACCCCTGGCGCAACGCTCCGGGTAGGAACCCCAGCCAGGGTAACGCACCCAGCAGAAATAGCGGCATGTAATACCAAAACGGTGCCCGGTGCTGTGCGCCTTCCTGGGCAAAACGCTGGATATGCTCTACCCAAAAAAAGTAGTGCCAAAACGTTGGTTCACGCTCTGCTATGGTTAGCGCCCAAGGCAATGTCACCGCCGCCGCACTTAACACGGCCAACGGCCCATACATCAACAGCGATTTCCACTGTTTCTTTTCTGCCACCCACGGCAGCACGCTAATAACAGGTACCGCCAGCGCCAAAAAGCCTTTAGTCATCACCCCCATGCCGCAAGCCATCCCCAGCACCAGATACCCAATGGCCTTTTTGCCCACGGACTCGGATTCAGCGGCATACCAGAAACTGCACATGGCGAGCGAGAGCCACAGCGCGAGCATAGGATCGAGCACAGCGTAAGTCCCGACACCGTAGACCAGCAAGCAGGAAAGGTAGATTACCGCCGCCAGCAGCGCAGTACGTTTGTCACGCCAGATCCGCCAGGAGAGCCACGCGACCATACAGGCGGTCAGCGACGAGGAGAATATGGCTCCCGCACGCACCGCAAAGTTGGAATGACCAAAAAGCCATTGACCGAGATTGTTGATCCAGTAACCCGCTATGGGTTTTTCAAAGTAGCGAATACCTAAAAATCGCGGCACCGCCCAATCTCCCGAGGCCAGCAAGCCACGGCTGATTTCTGCATAGCGGGTTTCATCCGGCTGCCAGAGCAAGCGGTATTCAATAGGAATAACGTAGTAGAGTGCCCACAAAGCGACCAATGCGAGCGTGTAAGTTACTGCTTTCATGACTGACCGACCTGATCGTGTTGGCTATTCAGCCACTGTTGACAGCCTAACCATCCTTCCCGCCCGTCAATGGCGTGGCGCACAACCTGCCCAACGGGCAAATCTGCCTCGGATTCAGGAAGCAACGCCCCCAGAGGACAAAACTGAAGTCCTTCAAGATGTGCCATGGAGAGCAACGCCGAAAATTCCCGCTGGAAGGCGATGCCCTCCACCTCAGCGTGCACGGTATACACCGGTGTCCCTCGCGCGCTGTGCATGGCGTTGAGCAAATAGCGATTGAACTGCTGTGGTTGCACGGTGGAGCCGATAACCTCATCCCAGGTGTGCAGTGAAACCGGAATCTGAACGGTACCTAATGTACCATCTGCCAGACGAGGCCGAAATGGTGTGCTGCCGCGACAATCGCTGTTGTAGCGGAAACCAAAGCACTGCTTAGCCTCAATGACACGCTGATCTGCCCGCCATCCAGCCACGGCGGAGCAGGTGACGGCCTGGCCCAGCAGATCCTCCAGCGCGGTCTTACCCAGCGCAATATGGCGATGTAACTGTACTGTGCTCCAAATCCCCGCCCAGGTTTGCCAGGCAAAGTGATCCCAGGCATGAAGCCCCACCTCGTGGGTACGTGCCGTTTGTCGCATGACGTCCGCATTACCGCGCCCAATCAAACGGCCTGGCCAGGCAGTCCCCGCCAGCAGGATATCCCAGCCATACAACGAAACCGCCTTGGAGCGCAGCATCTTCCACAAAAAAGCCGGTTTGGCCAGACGCCAAAGGTGACGCCCCATATTATCTGGCCCAACGCTGAAAAAGACGCTTGCCTGAATCCCATGTTGCTCCAACGTTTCCAGCAGGCGCGGCATACCCACTCTCGTACCGCGCCAGGTGTCAACATCAATACGCAGCCCGACACGCTTCATGGGGTTGAATCCAGTGAAGGGTGAGCACGCAGGAAAAAGTCCAGCGTTTCGTCAATCGTCCGTTGGATCTCAACCTGTGGCTCCCATCCCAAAAGGCGGCGCGCATTGGCGATGCTTGGTTTACGGTGTTCCACATCCTGATAGCCTTTGCCGTAGTAACTGCCACTCTCCACCACGCACATGCCAGCAAACGGCGGATACATGTGCCGAAGCGGATGACGCTCAAAACTTTCGAGCAACATCTCTGCGAGCTCGCGGATGCTGGCCTCGTTTTTAGGGTTACCGATATTGATAATTCGCCCATCACAGGCGTTGTCACGATTTTCAATGATGTGGAATAACGCCTCGATGCCGTCGTTGATATCGGTAAAACAGCGCTTCTGTTCACCGCCATCAATCAGCTTGATTGGCGATCCTTCCACCAGATTCAGGATCAATTGCGTAATGGCACGCGAACTGCCGATACGGGCGGCGTCCAGGCTATCAAGCCGTGGTCCCATCCAGTTGAAAGGACGGAACAGCGTAAAACGCAGCCCCTGCTTCTCGCCGTATGCCCAGATCACCCGATCGAGCAGTTGCTTCGATACCGAATAGATCCAACGCTGTTTATTAATCGGCCCAACCACCAGCGATGAACGATCTTCATCGAACATCTTATCGCTGCACATCCCGTACACTTCAGAAGTGGAAGGGAAGATGATGCGCTTCTGGTGTTTGACGCAGCTACGCACGATTTTCAGGTTCTCTTCGAAATCCAGCTCGAACACCCGCAGCGGATTACGCGTGTATTCAATCGGCGTGGCAATAGCGACCAGCGGCAGAATGACATCACATTTCTTGATGTGATACTCAATCCACTCCGAGTGGATGGTGATATCCCCTTCAACAAAGTGAAAACGCGGGTTAAGCAGGAAACGGGCAATCGCATCGGAACCGATATCCAAGCCGTAGACTTCGTAATTTTCATCTTGCAGCAACCGTTCCGTCAGGTGGTTGCCGATAAAACCGTTTACCCCAAGGATCAACACCCGCACGCGCTTGGGTTGGCACGGCAAGCAAGCATTCAGCCTGGCCCCTTCCACCATGCCTACGGTTTGTGCCAGTTGTTCACCCGCCATAAACACGCTGCTGTCACTCTGACCGGTCACAATCTCCAGCGCATCGCTGCCGCAGGCAACCACCAGTGGTGAAACCGACAACACTGTTCCACTCGGCGCGCAAGGGAAATCCTGTCGCAAACGCGAGGACCACACCGTCAAGCGTGTCGCACCGGCATAACAAAACGCGCCCGGCCACGGATCCGTGACTGCACGCACCAGGTTGTGCAATTCATGCGCGGGCCGCGACCAGTCCATCCGCCCTGCCTCAGGGGTTCGCCGGGTGACATAGCTGGCCTGTGCGTGATCCTGCTCCTGTTGCGGATAGTTACCGGATTTAATCACTGGCAGGATATCGCGTAACAGACTGTCTGCACATTCGCACAGTTTATGGTGCAAACCAGGGGCATCGTCATCCGGTGCTATATCGACCCGCTGTTGCGCAATAATCGGGCCCGCATCGGGTTCTGACGTCATGCGATGCAGCGTGACGCCCGTCTGCGTCTCTCCGTTAACCAATACCCAATTCAGCGGTGCGCGGCCACGGTATTGCGGCAATAGCGAGCCATGCAGGTTAAACGCCCCTAAGGGGGCGCACTGCAAAATCGCATCACTCAGCACGCGGCGGTAATAGAAAGAAAAAATGGCCTGCGGTGCGAGCGCGCGAATGCGTTCACGCCACAGCGGGTGGTTCACGTCTTCCGGTGTATAGACAGGAATACCAGTTCTGGCGGCAATATGAGCCACTGAGCCAAAAAAAGGATTTTCACCAGGCTTGTCCACGTGGGTGAAAATAGCACTGATGCGATAGCCAGAGGCCAGTAAGGCACTGATGCCAACGCATCCCATATCATGGTAAGCAAAAACAACGGTATTCATTTCACATTACTCTCTTGGTGAGTCTCGTCTTTGCGGGTCTCACCCTTAACGACGCGTTGCACAAAATAACGAGGGCGAGCACGCACATCGTTGTAAATACGGCCAATATATTCACCGAGTATCCCCATCCCCACGAACTGCGCACCGATAAAACTGAACAGAAAGGCAAACAGCATGAATACACCCTCGGCCGCCCATTCAGGCCCAAATACCAGACGCAACACCACCAGCACAAAGGTCAGAAAGAATCCTAAGAGCGCGATGGCGCTACCTATCACGCTGAGCAGACGTAAAGGCGTAGTGGTCAGGCAGGTCACTAGGTCATACATCAGGCTGATCAAACTGATCACGCTGTACTTGGAATCACCGTACAGGCGTTCAGCGTGCTCGACAGGAATCTCCGTAGCCTTACGCGCGAAGATATTGGCAAGGATAGGGATAAAGGTGCTGCGTTCATGGCAGGTCAACATGGCATCGACAATATGGCGCCTATAAGCGCGCAGCATACAGCCATAATCGCCCATGGCCTTGCCAGTGGTACGCTGGATAAAACGGTTTATCAGGCGCGATGACATTTTGCGAAACAAGCTATCCTGACGGTTTTGACGCACCGTGCCCACCACGTCATAGCCTTCATCGGCTTTTGCCACCAGACGCGGGATCTCTTCCGGTGGATTCTGGAGATCGGCATCCAGCGTAATAATTAAATCGCCCGTGGCATGGCTAAATCCTGCAATGATCGCAGCATGCTGACCGTAATTCCGGTTAAGCAATACGGCTATCACGTGGCTATCTGGCATTTCGCTGGATTGCACCATCAGTCGCGCTGAGTTGTCATTGCTGCCATCATCAACCAGTACAATCTCATAATCCTTACTCAACGTCTCACAGGTAGCCACCGTGCGCTGAATCAGGGCGGGCAGGCTCTCTTGCTCGTTGAATACCGGGATGACAACGGAGACTTTTTTTATCAAAGGAAAGGTGAACATATCAACCGCAGGCAACTTCGCGCAGCGCATCGATAACGCGTGATGTGTCGTCATAAGTCATATCCGGAAACAGGGGAATGGATAACAGGCGTTCACTGTTCCACTCCGTATGAGGAAGTTCAAGTGCGGGAAAACGCTCACGGTAATATTTCTGGGTATGGACGGCGCGAAAATGCAGGCCGGTGCCAATCCCTCGCGCTTGCAGTGCAACCATTAACGCATCGCGTGAAATACCGCAGCGTTCAGCATCCACACGCAAAATAAACAGGTGCCAAGCGTGGTGATGGGGCCATTCAGGCTGACGTAATGGCAGCAGTGGCGTATCAGCAAGCGCCGATAAATAGCGTTGCGCAATATCCTTGCGCCACTGGTTAACGTTCGCCAGCTTGCCAAATTGCACTAACGCAATCGCGGCATGGATATCACTGAGATTGTATTTGTACCCCGGTGTTATCACTTCTGCCTGCGGTGCACGTCCCTGTGCAAGTCTGTCATAAGCATTCACGCCAAGGCCGTGAAATTTAAGGCTGCGGATACGCTCGGCAAGCTGGTCATCATCGGTGATCACCAGTCCGCCCTCGGCGCAGGTCATATTTTTGATGGCGTGAAAAGAGAAAATCGCAGTGCCTTTCGCTCCGACAGGGGCTCCGCGATACTCGGCCCCAACGGCATGTGCCGCATCTTCAATAACGGGGATACTGTGACGGTGCCCGATAGCGCGAATCGCGTCCATATCGGCGGGTGCGCCGGCGTAATGGACGGGAATAATGGCGCGTGTGCGGGGCGTGATAGCCGCAGCAATGGCCTCCGGCGTGACCATCAATGTATCGCGATCGACGTCTACCATCACCGGCACAGCGCCAAGCAAGACAATCATGTTGAGGGTTGAAACCCAAGTCAGCGAGGGGGTAATAACTTCATCGCCAGGGGAAATATCCAGCGCCATCAAGGTTACGTGCATCCCGCCCGTCGCGGAACTGACAGCAATGGCGTGCTTGTTGCCGGTCAATGCGCAAAAAGCAGCTTCCAGTTGCTGATTTTTTGGCCCTGAAGTGATCCACCCGGATAACATGACCGTATTCACGGCAGCAATCTCTTCCTCTCCCAAGGAAGGGCGAGAAAAAGGTAAAAAATCAAGCATGACAACATCCTGGTGATAAAATAACAAACATAAAAAACATCATGATTTCAACGCCTTATTTTCTATTACCTCGCAAAATGAAAACCGCCCCATTTTCTATTACCTCGCAAAAGGAAATAGAAAAAGAGTCGGCTGATAAATATAGTCGAGTCCTGCTTTCTAGCCATTACAAGTAATGATACAGGTACTCGTTACTAAAATAACTCAGATTAACACCCCAAACACGCCTCATCTGAATTGTGTTTAAAATACGTTTAATTAAACCATTCAATTAAAAGTTCAGTCATCCATTCTTATTTTATACATTCATTTAGGTTTTATTTAAAAATCAAGAATAGCCTTAGCGTCACAATAACATGACGTTCAAAAATAAAAATCACATTATCACTGTGCAAATGACGGTATGGCGGGGTCGATATTCAGGCGTTATTTAAGCCAATGGGGTCAATGAAATTGCCTGAGTTTCACACTGAATCAAGCATTATCCACAGCCATGGCTTTGTTGAATAATAGGTAATCATGCTGTTTTTCCGTGCCAGTTTTGGTTGAAAATGCTTGTCATCTCAGCTGTACACTTTTCTCGGCTTTGTTGAATAAATAGAACTTTTGGGTAATCATCGGAGCAGATCACCACAGTTGTTTCAAAATCAGGTCTCCATGGCAAAACAAAATTTTAAAATCACCAACTGGCACTCTTATAACAAGGCCCTCAAGCAGCGCGG
>NZ_JAHWCO010000634.1:0-8598 GCF_020054415.1 Candidatus Symbiopectobacterium sp.
CCGCGCTGCTTGAGGGCCTTGTTATAAGAGGGCCAGTTGGTGATTTTAACATTTTGTTTTGCCATGGAGACCTGATTTTGAAACAACTGTGGTGATCTGCTCCGATGATTACCCAAAAGTTCTATTTATTCAACAAAGCCCACAAAAATCTTAAACAGGCTCCTTATTTGTCATACATCCTTAATTAGTCCATTTACTTTTGATATGAATATCTTATTACACGGGATGTTTTTTGTTACAACAGAACCAGAACCGATTACAGCACCATCACCGATAATAACGCCTTTTAATATAACAACATTTGCTCCAACCCACACTCGATTTCCAATAATAACCTCAGCCTTATTAAATCCTGACTTTGAGTATTCAACATCACATTGAATATTATGATCATGATCATAAATTTTTACTCCCTCACCAAACATACATCCCGAACCTATTTCAATTTTATCCATAGAATTTATGGATACATCATTATTAAAAAAAATATTCCCTTTTATAATAATATTTCCGCCATCCACACATACTTTTAATCCACTTCTTGCGACCAATCGGCCATAGCAACGAAAATTCCCTCTTGCATACGTTAATAATGAATTAGGACCTATCGTTGATGTAATAGGCATACTAATATGATGTAAAAGACACCATAACCGCGCCCGGATAATAGCTATAATATTTCTAATCATTCTAATCATTTATTATCAACACCCGATATAATAAAAACATTAAAAATGCTGAAATAAATTCAGATATAACAATTGAATACGCAACACCTACCCCATCATAATATTTTGAAAGAATAATCAACAAAGGAAAATGTGTAATAGTAACGGCAAGAATAACTTTGTTAAAAGGCTTTATATAACCTAATGCTAATATATATTGAACACCATATACATTACTAATTGAAACAAAAAATATTGACCAACTGTATATTTTAAGAATCTTTTCAGCATACATCCAATCAGCAATAAGATAACTTGTGATTATCTCAGAGAATAGATAGATAAAAATAACGTATAACGCAGCAGATCCTATCTGGAAACATGCTAAAAACTTTCTTCTAGACTTCAACTCATCATCTTTATTATTTATCATACGACAAATGAAAGGGTAAACAGCTTGTATTATGGGACTCAATGCTGCACCACCAGCCTTTGTAACACGATCAGCGATACCAAAAGCTGCGATGCCAGAATGCGATCCAACTAACGTGTAATAGAAACCAGGAAAAGACGTATATAGGGAAGCTAATGCCTGGGATCCAAACATACTCCATCCCCAAATAAAATAACGCTTGAGTTTCGCTGAAGACAGTACAACCTTATATAATGACAGATATGGTAATGTTAAATAAATTGCTCCTGAAAGCCTCAGCAACACTAATCCAAGCAGAAGACCACAAAGTCCCTGGTCATTAGAAACTAATAAGCATAATGGTAAGAATACTAGATTAACTAAAAGTGTCACAAGGCTAACTTTCAAAACTTTATTTATAGCCATATATAGCCAGACAGGCGAGAATGACTGTGCCGCACCCAATAGCACTCCAAAAAAAACATATAACCCGATGTTATCATACAAGGAATATGCTAGAGAAATAATTGTGGGAAAAATCAATACAATCACTTTTACATGCAGAACACCGACTAAAGCATTATGTGTAAACTTATTCTTACCTGCTTTGCCTGTTACCTTCCTCACCATTGAATAGTCAAAACCATAATCTATTAGAATAGCAACCCAAGCAGCTACTAGATTTGCCGTAAAATAATATGACAGATACTCTTTTGAAAAAACATTAGACAAGACTGGAATTATAAGTAATGATATAATTAACCGTGAAAATTTTACAACACCTAAATATAATATGTTTTTTATCAATGACATCATGATTTGTAAAAACTTCTCATCTGCATAATCATTATCTTAAAAAACAATTTCGTTCTAAAAAAATCTGGTTTGACTTTTAGGTATTTCAACCCATCTATAAAAAAAATAATAATATTATTTTTCTTACCTCTACACACAAATTTTTTTGCTTTTCCATAAGTATTCTCTATAATGTGATCAGTGATATATTTTCTCCTTACATCACATGCTTTTTCTAGTTGTGCATACATATTTTTTCTTGATACGCTATTTTTATGAATGCGGTACTTTAACAATGGGGATTCGATATTCAAAACCTTTGCACCATTAAAGAATATTGCTTCTAACCACAAAGCATAATCTTCCGCCATAAAATATTCATCTTTATATTTCAACTCATATACCCACCGTTTGGCCATTACTGTTGGATGAGAAAATGGAGAGTTAAATGGTATATATGATATTATCTCATCTTGTGTTAAAGGATATTTAGAATAACCTATTGTCTGATTATTGTTATCAATCTTTACGATATTCGAACCAACAATATCAAAACCGCACTCCAAATATTTAACTTGTTCCTCTAATCTATTGTGCATGGATATATCATCTGCATCCATTCTTGCAATATATTTTCCTTTAGCATACTGAACGAGTTCATTGAGAGTATATACTAACCCTTTATTATATCTCTCATATATCTTAATCCTTGAATCGTTCAATTTATTTAGAATTTCAGATGTACCATCAACGGAGCCATCGTTAATAATGATAATTTCAATATTTGTATAAGACTGTTGAATGATTGATTCTACTGCTTCTATAATATAATTCTCAGCATTAAAAACTGGTATGATGACACTTATTAATGGTTTTTCCATAGATGAATGTACCCCAAAAGGCCACCAACCTGCCACCAACCTGCCACCTACGCAGACTGGCAGCTATTACTCTCATTTATTTATGAGATTTATATTCACATGTATAATAGTTGTAATTACCATACCCATAATAACCAGCTGCGCGCTTAATAATTGCGTTAAGTATTACACCTTTAATTTCTGCGCCATTCTGCTCAAAGCGACGAATACTCACTTCAATCTCTTTTACCGTATTCATCTCAAAACGGGCAACAAGTAAGGATGTGCCCGCATGGCGACTAATAATGGCCGCATCCGTCACAGCAAGAATAGGTGGGGTATCTAGGAGTACCAAGTCATAATTTTCAGCAATCCACTCAATAAATTCGGCGAAACGACCATGCATCAATAACTCAGAAGGATTCGGTGGCACCTGACCACGCGGAATAAAATCCATACCCTCCATATGAGTTTTACGCACCGCATCTTTGGCCTGGATCTGTCCGGAGAGAATATCAGAAAGCCCATTGTTGCTCTGTACCCCCATCAACTCATGGGCATAGCCTTTGCGCATATCACAGTCAATGATCAGTATACGCTGCCCCGCCTGAGCGATAACAGCCCCTAGGTTGGCACTGATAAACGTTTTACCAATAGAGGGACTGGCACCCGAAATCATCAGCACATTATTTTTAGCTTCCATCATGGCAAAGTGCAGGCTGGTGCGTAAGCTACGGATGGCCTCAATGGCTAAATCAGCCGGGTTACCTATAGCAAGCAGTTCTGTAGAAAGGGTGTTGCTTTTCTTGCCCTTGGCCAACAACGCTTTGTCTTTCTTCTGTTGCCACTCAGAGAGAGGTACACTGGCATAAACGTTAATGCCCAACTCCTCTAGTTGCTCTGGGCTTTCAATTCCTTTGTGCAATAGGGTTCTCAAAATCACAAATGCCGTGGAGACCATCCCACCTAAAATCATCGTCAGCAACACAATCAATGGCTTTTTAGGTTTAACGGGTTTAGGCTGCACAACCGCCTTATCAATAATACGTACATTGCCCACTGTGCTGGCTTTGTTTATGCTCAGTTCCTGCTGTTTATTCAGCAGTTGCATATACACTCCTTGCACCGCCTGCACATCACGGGTTAAACGCAAAATCTCTTGCTGGGTTTTCGGCATGGCACCTACACGCTTATTCAGCTTATCGCGCTCTTGCTGCAAGGTTTTGCGTTTTTCCATCAGCGCACGGTAGGCAGGGTGCTCACGGGTATAGAGTTTGGAGATCTCTGCTTCTTTAAACGTCAATTCATTAAGTTGAGATTCAACAGATACCATGGTATCCAAAACTGCTTTCGCCTCTAACGAAAGATCGACAGAGTCATTTTGTTGGCGAAAGGTGTTTAATTTATTTTCTGCATCATTCAGTTGACCACGCACATTTGGCAACTGTTCTTTTAAAAACTCAAGGCTACGCCCTGCTTCTTCTGATTTACGCTCAACGTTTTGTTGCAGATAGTTCTGGCTGATACTGTTTAGAATCTTGGTGGTTAAGATAGGATCTTCACCTTCCAAGCTTAACCCCAAAACACCGGTATCCTTCCCTTTATCAGCAACAGTAAAATCATCTAATAATGCATTAATTGCTGTTAACGGATTAAGTTTTCTTAGGCGAAAAACGGTACCGTTCTCAGCTTGAATATCACTTACCAAGAGATCAATACCATTATGACTCTCTACCTGTCCCACCTTACCGGAGAAAGAAACGGTGTCCCCTCCCGTTAAAGTGTAATTCTCTTTATCGATAACGTTCAGCGTCAGTGGTTCATCCTGCCAACTTTCAGGCACATCAAGGCGAGATACAGCAATTTGGCCTGGCAGAGCATCCGTTAAGCGCGCAATACCTTTACCAATGATGGGAAAGTATTTCTGAAGCACATCAATATCTAATGCCAAATCAGTAATAGTCTTTCCCATTACCATACGCGACTTGATTAACTCAATTTCATCTGCTGATTGCGGTTTTGAATCCGGCAACATGCTGGAGATATCTTTAAGCAGTGAATCGCCACCGCTTTGCTCTACCTGTATCAATGCATCCGCTTTATAAATCGGTGTAGCCAGCATGGCATACATAATACCAACTATGGTAAACAGCGCCGTTACACCAATAATCAACCAACGATTATCTAGCAGAGTTCCAAGCAATCGCCCCAAATCAATCTCATCTGAACGATAAGTTTCAGATGTTTTCACTGAATTTTTCTCTGCCATCGGTTTCTCTGAAAATTATCGATTTAAAGCCTGCGCCCATTTTTGGGCCGACTGCTCTAGTTGCAAATAAACAAACTCAAAAGCTTCACGGCTTTTGCGATAAGGGTCAGCAATTTCTCTCTGGTTCAGCCAGTGGCCAAACAGCATGGTCTTGCCACGCACTTCCGGTGCCATGCGCCCCACTGCATCGATGTGGCTTTTTTCCATCACCAAAATCAGGTCATATTCTCTGCACAAGGATTTGGTGAGCTGTTGGGCTGAATGCCCTTCCAGTGAAAGGCCGTGCGCACTGGCTACATCACTGGCAGTGTTGTCCGCGGAGTGCTCAACCAGAGCGCCAAGTCCAGCAGAAGCGATTTTTTTAGTTGGCAATAGCTGTTTTAATAATCGCTCCCCAGTCGGGGAGCGGCAGATATTGCCGACGCATACTACTAAAATGGAATCAAATATGACGTTCTTCGCGTATCCGTGAACGATTACGGCCATGTACGCACACGCAGCGCGCCTTCGGTTAGATCATTAAATGCTGATATGGTTGGAGCCAATTGCGAAATTACGCGGTTCCAACGCACCAGAGGTGCGGTCGTTACATAAACCACATCATAGGGCTGCAGCTGGAACTCCGTCCCCATCACCAGCGATGTAGCATCCGCAGTATTCAACTGGTAGATATCGGCTAATTTCGGGCCTTGCGTACCGCGCAGCGGGCGAATAACAAACACACCGGTGGCGTCAGACATCGCCTGATCCATCCCTTCCGCATTGCCGAGCGCTTCGGTGAGCGTCATGCCGCTGCGGTCCATTTTCAGCGTGCTTTGCTTTTTCACTTCCCCCATCACAAACACCTTCAGACCATCGTTGCGTGGCACATAAAGGATATCGCCGGGGTAAAGAAGTTGGTTCTGAGAAAGGTCGCCGTTTTGCATCAACGCCTGAAGGGAAATACGTTTTTCCTGCCCGTTGTGGGTCAGCACCACATTACGCCAATCAGCGTTTTCAGTCAGCCCACCCGCTTTATTGATGGCATCCAGAATGGTTAACGGCACGTTAGTGACAGCCTGCTGACCAGAAGTCGCCACTTCACCAGAAACATATACTTTCTGCGAGCGGAATGCGGCAATGCTCACTTCCACCTGTGGAGATTCAATGTATTGCGCCAAGCGGTGCATTATCTCATCGCGAACCTGGGGGACTGTTTTACCCGCAACAGTCACTTTGCCAATATAAGGGTAAAAAATAGTGCCGTCAGCGTGTACCCAGTTACCAGTATCTGCTGCTGCACGGTAAGTACCTGCAGGGGTGGTCAATTCAGGGTGATCCCACACGGTAATCATCAGCACATCACCGACGCCTATATGATATTCGTAGCTTTGCAGTTCACGATCCAGTGCTGAGTTTGCTTGAGCTACCAGCGGTTTTGCCCGCATTTTCTCAATCAGGTAGGGCGTCATCGGGTAAACATTGACCAGGTTACTGATGTTGAAATCTGCATCCTGTTGTTTAATCACTTCCTTGCCACCGGTCGTCAAATGTGAACCAGGAAAAATGGTACAACCGCTCAGCAACGCGACAGATACCATCACGGGTATCACTTTTCTTTTGTAAGCTATCATCCTGTTTATGCCATAACCTTTAATAAGTTATAAGTTGCCGCCAATCCTCTGCCTCTGTCATAAAGAATTCGGGTGCTATTGATTCCATGAGTTACGGCTGTAAAAACGGGTAATTTACTTGTTCAGTGGCGTTTGGCTCACGTTGCTGCGCAAATGCCCAGGCTGACCGCTACCGCGGCGAGCACACGTCAGCAAACGCCATACCCGGGTAATTGACCAGAAATAGACGATGAATACCAGTAAAAACAGGCTAAGCATAACAGACTCTCGGATTCCTGCACGCTCACCAATAATACCTACCAGCGCAAAGATAAACGCCACACCAACAATGGCTAACAGGGTTTGACGCGGCCCCAGCCCCGCACGCAGTAAAATATGGTGAAGATGCTCGAGATCCGGCTTTAAGGGGCTGTCGCCACGGCGAATTCGGCGCGTCATGATAGTGACCATATCCATCAGCGGCACGGCGATAAACCATAATGCAGTCACCGGACGTATTACGGCGTCATGCCCTTGCGCTGCGACAACCAGCAACCAGATAACGGTGAAGCCAATCAAGGTGCTGCCAGCATCGCCCATAAAGACTTTAAATTTTTGTCCCCAAGGGATACCGAGATTGAGAAGAATATAAGGAATGGATGCAGCCAACAGGCACAAACTCCACTGCGCCAGTTCATGCTCACCATCCAGATAAAACATCACTGCCAGCGCACCAAAGGTGACGCAAGATAGTGCCCCCAGTAAGCCATCGATGCCATCGACCATGTTAAAAGCATTGATAGCGCCCCAGACCGCGAGCAGCGTCACTGCGTAGCCCGCCCAGCCCAGCACAAGCTCATAGCCAAACAGAATGTTACCCAAGCTCGCAAGATGAAGCCCGGAATACATCATGATACTGGCTACCAGCGCTTGCAGTAAAATACGAGGCATAACAGGGAGATCGAAGCGGTCGTCCAACACGCCAACAAAAATTAACGCACTGGCGCAGACCATGTAGAGAGAAAAATCAGGTAGCCATTCAGGATGAAGGGCATAGAGGATCCACAGGGCGAGATAAATAGAAACGCCCCCCACGAGGGGGATGTGCCCGCTGTGTTTTTTGCGAGAGTTCGGTTTATCCACTAACCCTACTTTTATTGCTGTTTTTCTTGCCAGAAAAAGCGCAATAAAAGCGCTTATAAAGATAACCGTAATTTCTTGCATTTTTGCACCATCATCAACCGTGAAGTTACTTCGCACCAGGCACGCTACCGCCCTTGGCTTATAGCCGACAACGTGCCGTTAACATGCGGAATACCGTCCGTGGACCACATTATGATTCTTGGATACTTATTTATTGTTACGGGCTAGTCAAGCAAAAAAATTTATTGTTACGGGCTAGTCAAGCAAAAAAAACCACAAAACTTTCAGAAAAAGACTCTATAGTGACGCACACGCCACTAACTATAGTATGGAGCACATTTCAATCTGTACAGTAACTTCTTGTATTTACAGATATTTTCAGATTAGGCCTATCCCGCGCAACAAAACCTCAATAACCTTAGGAAATCACATTTATTTTTATGTTTGAGTGTTTTTTAAACAAAACAGTTTTTTTAATAATTCCTTACAAGTGCTAGCACTCTTGCTCGTGGCTAGATACCGTTTTTTGAAAGTTAGCGATTTTAAATCAGCAAGTTACAATTCTAACTAGTTGTAAATAAAGTAATTATGTTTGCAATGATTTTGTGAAAATGTTGTTTGGCGGGCAATGCCCCCACAAATGCTGGTTCAATGCAGTCTGCGCTGCTACCCTATATCTGTTCTGGTTGATGAAGGTGAAAAAATTTATATGGAGTGGAGGCTTTGTTGAATAAATAGATTTTATGCTGGCAGCCCAGTGAAACGAAGGATCTTCGCAACGTAAAATCATGCAGTTAGGCCTCATGAGAAAAGTGTACACCTGAGATGACAAGCATTTTCAACCAAAACTGGCATGGAA
>NZ_JAHWCO010000157.1:0-3983 GCF_020054415.1 Candidatus Symbiopectobacterium sp.
CCGCGCTGCTTGAGGGCCTTGTTATAAGAGGGCCAGTTGGTGATTTTAAAATTTTGTTTTGCCATGGATACCTGATTTTGAAACAACTGTGGTGATCTGCTCCGATGATTACCCAAAAGTTCTATTTATTCAACAAAGCCATGTGAATAGGGCATTAACCGTCGATCTGCCAATCCCCACTTATTTACCGCTCGCAGCCAATATTGGTAACCACTTCGCTACGCAAAACCTGACGCAACAGCTGACGGGCTCCAACATGGTTGTCACGCACGATGCCACTACGGCCCCGGCGATACAGGGACAACGGTGTGGCAGCAGTGCCAATAATAACGTTATGGCTACTGTCGAGACTCGCCTTGCAGGCGCGGTATGTATGTTAGGCGCGGACTACGCACTTTCTTTCTCAGGCAAATAATAAAAAGAGATTTTTTATGCGAGTATCACCTTTATTTTCACCAGCATTTTTGTCACCGACACTGCTCAGCCTGTGCATCGGTATCGGCCTCAACACAAGCGCAGCATCGGCTGCGCCATCTGCGGGTCAATTAGCGCAACCCACTTATGCCCCTGTTCAGCAGCGGGACAGCGGGCGGATCACATTGCCAGCAACCGCGGGTCTGCATGCGCCGCAAGGTTCAGAGCAGTTGTACGTTGTACCATCAGGCATCATCGTTGAAGGCGGCTACCCTGAACTGGCGCAAGAAACGGCCCGCATTGCGTCCACGCTGAAAGACAAGAGAGTCTCGGCTGCCCTGCTATTTGCTGCGGTACGAGAGTTGGAAGCAGCGTATGCCAAGGCAGGCTACCTGCTAACGCGCGTCACTTTGCCGCCTCAGAAAATTAATGACGGCGCACCGCTAAGAGTCATCGTCACCGATGGCTTTATTGAAAAAATCGATGCTTCCGCCTTTCCGATCACGGCGCGCCGCCGTATGGAAAGCATGCTGGCTCCACTGGTAGGAGAAAAGCGCCTTACGCGTAGCATGCTCGAACGTCGTTTACTGCTGGCGGGCGATACGCCGGGCGTAATGCTTAAATCCACCTTGCAACCGGGAAGCAAACCGGGATCAACCGTGTTGATCGTCGATGGGCGTTATAACCCTATCACCGGCAGCGTTTCACTCGATAACGTTCAGTCTGATGAGCTTGGCAAATATTCACTCTGCGTCGGCGGAGAGCTCAACAACATCACCGGTTTAGGCGATCAGCTCTATATGCGGTTGAACGGTTATCCACGTGGCGATGATCCCATCATGGACAGCGAGCCACGCAGCCGCCAGTTTGCGCTTGGGCTTGTGGTCTCCTTGGGCACTGACGGCTTCTGGCTAAACCTTGAAGGGGTTGATAGCCGAACCAAACCGACATCAGAAACGGCCGTCACCACCCGCGATCGGTATCACCGTTTCTCAACCCGCGTGGGATACCATTGGTTGCGCGCCCGCGACATCAATACGTCGACGCTGATGGCTTTAGATATTCAGAATGAGCAGCAGAATCTGCAACTCAACAGTCTCGATATCCCGTTCACGCAGGATAAGCTCCGAGTCTTGCGTCTGACGCAGTCCTTCGATGTCACGACTGATTACGCCTCCCGCTTTTCCTCCTCCCTGACCGCCTCTTTCGGCATAGATGGGCTCGGAGCCAGAAAGGGAAATGCGGATCTCCCCATGAGCAAAGACGGTGCCAAACCCGATTTTCAAAAACTGGAACTGACCATGAACTACAGCCAGGGGCTGGCTGACGGCAAGGTGCAGCTCTCTCTGGCGGGATTGGCACAAACGGCATTCAATAACGTATTGCCCTCTTCCGAGCAGGTCTCTATGGGTGGTTCAAGTTGGATCTCCGCTTTCGACTCCGGCACGATGAGCGGTGACAGTGCGTTGGTAGGGCGCACCGAAGTCGGCCTTCCACAACCATTAGGCGCCTTTTCCTGGGCACCGACCTTTGGTCACGCGCTGATGCCTTACGCCTTTGGCTCACTGGGCACCGTTGGGCTCTCGAAACCAACGGCGTTAGAACAAAAAGAAGTGCACGGCAGCGCGTACGGGATGGGCTTACGTCTGAGTACCAGTCAGATGGCCAGCCCTAACAGCGCCATGGTATCCGTTGAATATGCCCGAGGTAAACAAAGCGGCGAACCCGATGACGACCGTGTCAATCTGCGCGTGTTAACCTTATTCTTATCGACGCAATACCCCGTATCCCGCAAGGGATGCGGCGTTTTCGCTTACCACTCACCGCTAGCGTTGGTGAATACCGCCACCTAGCGGCTTATTCTGGTTAATATTTGCATTCAATGTATTTTGTAGGTCCTGAATATTAGAAGATATCTTCAGCTTGCGGGTTGGTGCATCGTGCTTAACCGAAGCATTGTCAGTAATAGACGGTTGCGCATCAAAACGTTTAGCCATTGCCAACACATGTCCCTGACCAGTGCTGATAGTGCGAAGCATAGCCGACAGAGTCTTGTCAGACACACTGGATGACATATTGTCTGGCACAACATTCGCTCTAGAATGCACATTTTCTCTGCTCACCTCAGCGCTGTACCATTGGGTCGGATGGGACAGAGCTGCATAGTCGAACTTAGAAACGCAATCCCCTGCCCCCGTCACCATAACGAATGCATTAAAAAGATCTCTGTGTTGTCCATACAGTAAAAATGCGGCCTCTTTTTTATTCGCATTAAATGCATTAGCGAGGGCGTTTCCTGTTTGCATCGCCTTGATATTACGTTGCGGATTTGCGGTCATTTTTTGGCATAGATCTGCCAGACTCGTGAATGTTAGCGTTTTGTCTCGCAAAACCTTCATGGCGGTTTCACCACGGAACTCCCCACCGGTTCCACTACGCGTATCAATCTTCACCCTAGAGATCGCCCGTCCTTCCATAGGATTGGTGATAAATAAGAGATCGTCACCCTGTCGAACCAGTGAAATAGGCTTGTTGAAATAAATGTAATCACCTTGACAACGGATATTGTCACTACTAAACAAATGGCTCGTTGGATTTTTAAGGAGGTAATCAAAAATCATTTTTTTATCTTTGTCGCTGTTACTGCTCCTATCACTAGGAACTGGCTTTCCATCGTTAAGCAGCGGACTCAAGATGTTTTTTGGCGTCACCGTGTTCGCACTCTCACCAGAGACCAAATCTAACAGCAGCGTATTGTACTGAGCCTTCGCATCAGCAGCGGAAGCCTTTTGCATCGGCATACGCGAGGGGGTGGACGCATAACTTCCCCATTTCGTCGTGATGGCCTTGAATACGTCACTGAGACCGACAAATACCTTTTTTACCGTAGTAGAAAAGGAGCAAGAACGGTTGCTGATGCCCGATAACAGCCGTTGCAGTTTGCCTTTTGGTGTCGCTTTTGTTGGCTCAGTACGGGTATTCGTATCATCGTCCCCGATGCGGGTGGTATTTGTTCCATTCACTTGCGGTGATAGAGTGACTCCGCCATTTTTTGTCATCATTACGCTTGTACCCTTGGTTAATTACTCATCATTTCACGACTAACGGCTATACAGCAGGTTGCCAAGACAGCGACAACATGTGTGACGATGATTATTTCATAACCAGCACAATGAAATTTTAAGGGAATGCCCTTCAGCGATGAGGCATAAACAAAACACTGGCTGCTTGATAAAGCAGTCAGTACAGCAATGAAGAATAGTGGCGGAGGCCAGAGAGATAGGATTTATAGCAGGCCAGGCAATACAAGAATTAAAAAAAGTGTCGTGTATTCAATAAGTTGATGTAGCATCAAACGTAGTACTCGCGTTCGATGTAAGTACCGATGATCCTATCGTGCATTTTGGATGATTTTGAATATCCGGGCTTCTTGCGATTGAGCCGTTGCAATCGGTTACGCAGTGTCAGATGTGCACACTCAATACGCTGTGTATACAGCTTGCTAACAATGTGTTTTACTTTTGGAAGTTCGTCGTTGTAAGCCCTGTAGCCATCCGTGTTTGCATGAC
>NZ_JAHWCO010000187.1:0-4801 GCF_020054415.1 Candidatus Symbiopectobacterium sp.
CCGCGCTGCTTGAGGGCCTTGTTATAAGAGGGCCAGTTGGTGATTTTAAAATTTTGTTTTGCCATGGAGACCTGATTTTGAAACAACTGTGGAGATCTGCTCCGATGATTACCCAAAAGTTCTATTTATTCAACAAAGCCGAAAAAGGGCACTTATCGCCCTCATCCTGAAGCCCAAACATTGATGCCAGAGAATGCGGCGAAGAAATTCGCCGAACGCTTCCGCCTGCAACAACAACTTTACCTGGCTCGGCATGAGTCCGAGGAGAAACACAAATGAGCATGTCATTGATGGCTAGGGCCATGAATATCAAGGTAGGCAATCCGCTACGCAAGCTGGTTCTCCTTAAGCTGGCTGATAATGCGAATGAAAAAGGGGAGTGCTGGCCGTCTTACCAACACATTGCTGACCAATGTGAAATAGGCAGATCAACGGTCAAAAGCCATATCAGAGCACTTGAACAAATGGGAATGCTGCGCAGGGAATTTCGCAAGAATGGTGAGCTGAATCAATCCAATCTGTTTTATCTCACGCTCGACAATTCAGTTAAGCAACCCCCTGAAAATAGTGGGGCAGGAGATGACCTGGGTCAGGATCTGCCAGAGGGGGTAGGGCAGGAGATGACCGGGGGTGGGTCAGGAGCTGCCCTGGGGGGTAGGGCAGGAGCTGCCCCCATAACCAGTCACTCTTTTGAACCAGTCATAGAACCGGTAAAGAATATCCCCTTACCCCTTGCCGACAAGAAAACCAAATTTGTCCCGCTAACCGAAAAACCGTCGAACGTGTCAGCAGAGGTTTGGGCCGACTGGGTGAGCCACCGGAATGAAATCCGTCACCCGTTGACCCCGACCACCTGTAAGCGCATCAGGTCGATGCTGGAAAACCATGTGAATCCGGATGCGGTGATTAACCTGTCCATCGAACGGGGTTGGCAGGGATTGTTCCCCGAGAAAATCACTGAGCCAGCCAATACCACGCCCGCGTTCGATGTCTCCCGGTTGACCGAAGAGCAACGGCGTGAACTGGCCCTGTATGAACTTCTGGAGGGGCGATGAAATCATGGCTAAAACGGGTTTTGATTGCCGATTACTGCCACGGGGTTATGCCGATATCGGCAGTGAGGCTGGGCTTTAAGATTTTTCGATTGGAGGCTGTATGACTATCCAGGAATTATCCGGCCTGTTGTGGCAGCAGGTGGAGCAGGTGGTGGTGCACTTACTCCCTAACGGTCGTCGCGTCAATGGGGAATGGGTTGTCGGTGATTTGGACGGCAACAAGGGGCAATCGCTCAAGGTCAATCTCACCGGCAAGCAGGTCTGGTGCGAGTTCAACGGCGGACAGGGTGGCGACTTGCTGGACTTGTGGGTGTCGGTACGACATGTCCAACTCCACCAGGCGATGCAGGAGGCCAAAGCGTTTCTGGGTGTCAAGGACGAGGACAGCGCCTTTCTGCCTAAACCGGCAAAAATCTTCAAGAAACCTGAGCGCAAGGGCGTCAAAGGCTCCCGCGACTGTTTCGCGTATCTGGCCTCAAGGGGGATCTCCCACGAGACGACACAAGCGTTCAAAGTGACCGACGCGGTGATATTCAACCACGAGACCAAGCAGGAAGTCCCTGCCATTGCCTTCCCCTACCTGCGCGACGGTGAGTTGAAACAAATCAAGCGGTTGGGGATTGAGCGTCATGACGGTAAAAAAATCATCATGGCCGAGTCCGATTGTGAACCCTGTCTGTTTGGCTGGCAGGCCATCAACCCCAAAGAGCGCAATCTGGTGGTGATTTGTGAAGGCGAAATTGACGCGATGAGCATCCACCAGTACGGCATCCCGGCACTGTCGGTTCCCTTCGGTGGCGGAACGGGGGCCAAGCAGCAGTGGATTGAGCATGAGTACGAAAATCTGTCACGTTTCGAAGAGATATTCCTGTGCATGGACATGGATGCCGCCGGGCAATCCGCCGCCAGGGAAATTGCTACCCGGCTGGGGATCCATCGTTGCAGCTTTGTGAAACTCCCTCACAAGGACGCTAACGAATGCCTGGTCAACAATATTTCAGTGGAGCAGTTTCAACGGCTCTTCATGGACGCTGAGACGTTCGACCCCACAGAACTCAAACGGGCGGGCGAATTCCGTCAGGAAGTCCATGCGGCTTTTTTTTCACCCGCTCCCGGTCTGTTCTCCAGTCCGTGGCCCACGCTGGAGCAGAATTTCAGATTCAGGACGCACGAACTGACCTTGGTCAACGGCGTTAACGGACACGGCAAATCGCAGTTTGTGGGACATCTGGCGCTTGAGGCGACGTACCAGGGGGTGTCTGCCTGCATCGCCTCGATGGAGCTACGGCCCGCTATCCTGCTGAAACGGATGATTCGACAAGCCGTATGTACGGGGAATACGTCACCGCAGGATGTAGACCGGATGATGGACCTGCTTGATGCGCGGATGTGGTTGTTCAATGTAACAGGTAAAGCCAAAGGAGAGCGGATTTTGTCCGTGTTCAAATATGCGCACAAGCGCTATGGCGTCAAGCTGTTTGTCGTGGACTCGCTGATGATGTGCGGACTGAATGAGGATGATTACAACGGCCAGAAGGCGTTTATGGAAGCGCTATGCGAGTTCAAGCTGACTTACCCGGTGCATGTGCTGTTGGTCACTCATCCCCGAAAAGGGGAGAACGAAGAAAAACCGGTCGGCAAGATGGATGTCAAGGGAAGCGGCGCTATCACGGATTTGACGGACAACCTGCTCACCGTCTGGCGCAACAAGGCGCGTGAAGCGGTGGTAGAGAAAGCGAGGAAATTTGGTAACGAAGTTTTATCGGATAAAGAGCAAAAGCTACTGGAGTCCCCTGGGACGCTGTTATTGCTCGACAAGCAGCGTAACGGCGAGGGCTGGCAGGGGAAAATTCCCCTGGTTTTCAACCTGCTGAGTAATCAGTTTCTTGCCGACAGAAAGAGCATTCCGTTTAACTACGCACGGGGGGAGTCACAAAGTGCGGTGATATCTGAAATGCGCCGTATGGCGGTTTAACGAAAACAGCGAGGGAAACAGGCATGACAGCCTATCTAACAGAATGCATCGTGGGGCTGCTGGCAATGGCAGCTTTTTTTTGGGTAGGTAAAAACGCCCCCCATGGTTAACGATGTCACTAGTGGTCAACTGGTACACCATTGGCAACCCGTTTACCAACGGTGCTGGCGTTTACCATAGCGATTGGAGGGGCGAGGTGTCGGTCAAGGTGCTTCATCGACAGGGCACAAAAAACACGGCGCGGGGCCGGGTGGGGGGGTTAATCAATAATTCCGTCTTTTTTTCTTTGCTCGAGTATTTTCTTGTCCAGCCTTGCTCTTTGTACGTCTGTTATGGTCGAAGGTAACTTAAAAGACAGAATCAAAGCCATAGAGGCAAAAAAGACATAAAAATACTCAACCCAAAGCCTGAGTTGGGGGTAACGTACCTTCGGCACAAGATAGGAAACGAATATTAAAAATAATGTTATCAGATAGATATGGAACAGGATTTTCGTCCTTGTTAATCTGGCCTTGGGCAATTTACTGCTTAAGTATGCTCTCCTCCATGAGCCGCCACTATCTAGTACTGACGGATCACCCATCACACTTATAATAGCTATTAGTATCCCAGCCAAGACGGAGTACATTGTAACTAATACATTGATTGCATTTGAGTTATCTGATATTGATGGCTGACCATAGTAAGCAGCAGCGGCACTGATTGCTATTGACAAAAAGAATGTTAACACCTTCTTTTTGCTTACCCTTTCGCTCATTGCATCATCAATCCATCTTGTTCAAGCTCTTTGTAATATACCCCTAGTTTATGCCATGCGTCTGTGCGGTCAACCGTTTTACCGTGTTTTAATATTTCGATGTCTCGCTTGAGTTGTATGTCATTCAGACTTATCCGTTTACCATCTCTAGTGACAATAGTGTAGTCTGTTCTAGACTCCTCCTGGATAAGATTTATTCCCATCTTAGACATTTTGTCTAGCCCAAGCTTCCCGCCTTTTTTCCTGCTATCAAAACTCAAGATGACCTTAGCGCTTACGTTCTCATTTGGCTCTATGTCTTGGTGGCTATCGTCATCGGCAAAAAATGTTTTTATTCCAGCGACAATTCCACCCATGAGGCTTTTCTTCATGGAGCTATTAAACCAACCAAGCGTTGCTTCATACAAGTCAGCATTAAGTTCAATTCGGCTGACGCCCTCTCTGTGAATAATTTGTAATTTGTTTGCATTTCCTACCTTGTCGAAGGCTATTCTTCCAGATAGTTCGTTGACATATATATCAATCATGGATGTTATGAATTTTAACCCTACAGAATCACGTACATTGCTTGCACATGTTAGTACGTGGTTGCCAGATACCAGAACAAAAACATCGCCATCAATCCAATCCTTATCCTCGGGCGGATCTTCGGTATCTACGTCTCCAGTGGTCTGATTTGACGATGGTTTATGAATTGAGTTTGCCTGCCCACCTGGTTCATATTTAACTATGTGTAACAGGGATACTGTTTTTTTGTTGCCACCATGGAGAGTAAGCTCTTCAGATCCAATGTGAATCCCCTGCGCTTCATATTCGCCATAAGTAATCGTTCTAGATTCAGTTGATGGGCATAGATCTAACGCTTTATTCAGGTAGAACGGCTTTGTTGAATAAATCAGAACTTGTAACGACTGCGCCCCATACGGGTCGATTGTTACGTGATGCGAATACTGTTCGGCATTCCTAATAGCGTGATCCGGTTAAGCGCTTTGACCATGGCCATGGCTTCACCCA
>NZ_JAHWCO010000131.1:0-1911 GCF_020054415.1 Candidatus Symbiopectobacterium sp.
CCGCGCTGCTTGAGGGACTTGTTATAAGAGGGCCAGTTGGTGATTTTAAAATTTTGTTTTGCCATGGAGACCTGATTTTGAAACAACTGTGGTGATCTGCTCCGATGATTACCCAAAAGTTCTATTTATTCAACAAAGCCGCGTCAACCCGCAGGTGCTTAAATAGCCTGTTACGCGCCAACCCGGTTCTGTTGGCGCGCTTATTACCCTTTAAGGTACTGTTTCACCGAGCCCACGGCCCGGCAGTGTCTTGCAAAAGTTACCGTTGACTGGCGGTGCCGCCGTCGGGAAAACATCATCAGGCGTCACGTATACCCGGCTGGTCGCGACAAAGCCGTCCTTGAACGTCGCTTCCACAAAGGTCGCCTGCCAGCCAGTATGCTGTGAATTCAACGCCAGGTTTACCGGCCCGTTACTGGGAAGCGTCACCGTGGTGCCCTGGTAGTGAACATCACAGGCATAGCGGAAATCCCGTGCTTCAGGGTTATTTGCCGTCCAGCGTTTCACTGTGACAGGTTTTTCAGAAAAAGTGACACTCAGCGCATCGTCTTTGAGTATGGCAGTGAGTTGCGGCAACGGCTTATTTTTCAGAAACCGATTTACAAAGGTAATCAAGGTGCGCTCAACGTATTTTAAAATACCGTTATGGTTGGTATTGGGAACCACACGCAGAGATTTCTCTCCCGGCAGCGCGTCATAATAAAAGCGTGCGTTATCAGTGGCATAAAAATCATCACCGCTGGCATTGACGATATATTTTGCTTTATTGAATTGTGCAGACTGGCCCGCGGCTAAATATTGCATTGGATCTTCAATTTTCATTAACGCCTGAAATTCCGGGGTATTGATGGTCTTGTCTACGCCCTGCTGATAGTAGGGATAAAAAGCGATGGGCCAATTGCCACCGTAAGAGCGATACATATGCGTTAGCGCAGTGCGCGTATCCAGCAGGTCGATAACAAACGGCACGACAGCATCAACATCAGGATCAGTAATAAAGGTCAACCAGGATGTCCAACCCCGTTTGGATGCGCCTGTCACAATAAACCGAGTAATACCCTGTGCTTTTAATTCTTGCTTCGCCACTCTAATCGCCTGTGACACCGCAGTCGCCATAGGAATATGCACGGAAGCCCGCGTTCTTAGCGACGGATTATCCATGAATAATGACCAACTGCGTGCAACATTATCATCCTCTTTCAACGGCTTATTATCCGCACCGTAAGTAAGATATTGATTCGGTATATTGCTTACAGAGATAACAACCGCTTTGGTTGTGCGGGCAATAGAGGCCAGCATATCCGGGCTGAATTCGTTATGCACATTGGCTTTGATAATACCGTTTGGGTAATTGATGTCGTTGTTAACAACCATCAGCGCATGCTGTGATTTAACCGGGTGGGCAGGGAGATAGATATCAACGTTGTGTTGCCATTGCGCAGGTTGCACCAATCCTCCGGGTGACCAGGATTGAGAAATCATGCGGTATTTCTTCACTCTGACGTCAGCCTTAATATCATCACCCTCGTAATGATAATCCATCGGCATCGCCGCCAAATCTTCACGATAACACGAGATGACCCGCGTTAAATCGGTGTCCTTATCATCATGGCATCCCATTTCCAATGCTTTGGCTTGAGATAAAAACCCCATAAAAAATAAGAAAAAAATAAATGTGAGGTTATCAATCTTCATTTATTGTCCTTATGGTCATGTATTCAATATGTTGATTGCAGTGTGAAATATCCGGTTTTTGATGTGGAATACAGTTGCTAAAGTTGATGTAAGATGCCCGTTTTGTGAACAGACATCTCCTGTGAAAAAACACGGTTATGGCAAAAGTGACCATCAGCGTTACCGTCGTCAGTCATGCAAACACGGATGGCTACAGGGCTTACAACGACGAACTTC
>NZ_JAHWCO010000185.1:0-1066 GCF_020054415.1 Candidatus Symbiopectobacterium sp.
AACTGGCACGGAAAAACAGCATGATTACCTATTATTCAACAAAGCCGGGCATTACCTATCGCATGGGGGAAGCGGCATGAGACAGCGTGTGCGACTGACGGCGGAAGATATTCCGCTTATCCGGGCGCTACTGGACTCCGGCATGCCGGTGGCGGAGGTGGCGAGGAAATTCGAGACCAGCAAGCAGCATATCTACAGCATCAGGAACGGCAAAAACTGGGGGACGGTGAAATGAGAGATATTCGATACCTGTTGACGGCATGGGGAAACTGGAGCGGCTCACGCATTGGCACCGAGTACAAGGCAGCATGGCCCCTCGTTACGGCAAGCAGCGATATCCGCTCCATGCTGTCTGATGTCGACGGTGAGATAGTTGAACGGGCGGTAGGGAGACTCAAGCATTTCGACCCGCTGGGATACGATATCGTGGTGGCGTACTACAAAGGGAAGGTGTCGTGCAAGGCGATATGCCAAGAGTTAGGGAAGCCCGCCTACTATATAACGGGCTTTCTTGCTCGCGCCGAGGCTTACATAGAGGGTAGTGTTGCTGAACTTTTGGAGGCGGCTTGACAACGCAAGCAGCTATCGGGATACTGGTGGTACTAGAACACCATAGCGGTAGTCCGCACCCGATAGCTTTGCCGCTTTTTTATGCCCGTAAAACGACGTAAACACATCCGAAGGCCGGGCGGAGAGGCGTAATACAATACCCGCAAGGGGAATATGCCCGGAGCGTCTATGGTGCTCTAGTTGACACCCGGCTACCAGCTACTAATTTGTACTAGCTCAAACCTGATCTGACAGTTACCGATTATTTATACAGGTGTCTGTCAGATTACATCTGGTTCAGATTCTTTTCTGCCCAGATCCGTTTTCCATCGAGTAAAGTGGCCATTGGCGTACGCCAGCAGCACATTTTTCCCTGATGAGTTCGCTCATTATTGTAATGCCACAACCAGTTGTCCAGATCTACCTGCAGGCTTTCCAGGTCTCCATATAACTTCTTGCGGAACGTAACCTGATAAAAATACTGCAAAATGGTTTTATGGAAGCGCTCGCAGATGCC
>NZ_JAHWCO010000240.1:0-2110 GCF_020054415.1 Candidatus Symbiopectobacterium sp.
AGCCCAGTGAAACGACGGATCGTCGCAACGTAAAATCATGCAGTTAGGCCTCATGAGAAAAGTGTACACCTGAGATGACAAACATTTTCTACCAAAACTGGCATGGAAAAACAGCATGATTACCTATTATTCAACAAAGCCCGTGCCGTGACTCAGTCCACGCGAGCGGGAGGTATTATGGGGCTACAAACAGGGACTAAATAACAGTAAAATCAGTGAGCTATCCGGAATATCCATTAAAGCCATCAGCGCATACCGTAATCACGCTATGCAGAAGTTGATGCTGAAAAACCGGCTTTGTTGAATAAATAGATTTTATGCTGGCAGCACAGTGAAACGAAGGATCCTCGCAACGTAAAATCATGCAGTTAGGCCTCATGAGAAAAGTGTACACCTGAGATGACAAGCATTTTCAACCAAAACTGGCACGGAAAAACAGCATGATTACCTATTATTCAACAAAGCCCACTGTATTCCACATCCAAAACCGGACATTTCACACTGCAATCAACATATTGAATACACGATCTGGCTTTTTATTAAATATCAATATGTTAATAAAAGCCCATTCCCAAGCGATCACACAATTAATTTCCTTTCTGCGCGTGATGATATTGCCCCCCCAAGTAACCTTTATAAGATAATTCTCGCTCTAATTTTAAGATAATTTAATAAAGTAATATTATGAAACACAGTATCAACTTTATATATATCGGCTATACTGATCGTCTATATGATTAAATAGGGTCAAAAACCTTACTTATTTTTTGCGATAATCTGTGATTATTTTGCTATAGTTAGCGTATGGGTGATGCGGTATGTCGTGTAATCCGCACTCTCCATCAGGATAAATGTGAGCTTATTTCATCACTTAACCCAAGGAGTCACCAACTGTTGTCAGGGTTTTCTATTACGTTCCATCAGCGTTGCAGGTTTCAAAAGCAGGCTGAGGTAATGTGGAACAACAGCATGACGGAGTGAACGATATGGATGAGTACTCACCGAAACATTATGATATTGCCCAACTCCGATTCTTGTGTGAAAATCTCTGTGACGAAAGCATCGCCACATTGGGGGATAGTAGTCATGGCTGGGTCAATGATCCAACATCTGCGATCAATCTCCAATTAAATGAATTGATTGAGCATATAGCTACATTTATTCTGACATTTAAAATAAAATACCCCGATGAAGACGAGCTTTCAAAACGGGTCGAGCAGTATTTAGATGACACCTATGCTTTGTTCAGTAACTATGGAATTAATGGTGCCGAACTGCAACGCTGGCAACGATCTAAAGCCACGTTATTAGGAATGTTCTCACAGGAGAACGTCTGTTCATCTGCTAAATCTTAAGCAATAGATGCTTTTATATTAATTAACCACCAGGTGCTGGTATTGTTTTGATAAAGGTCGCCATGAAAAAAATTGATTATTTGATGCGCTTACGCAAGTGTACAACGATTGACACGCTTGAACGCGTTATCGAGAAGAACAAGTATGAGTTGTCCAGCGATGAGCTGGAAATGTTTTATTCCGCCGCCGATCATCGTTTAGCTGAGCTAACAATGAACAAGCTGTACGACAAGGTCCCTACCGCCGTTTGGAAATACGTACGTTAAATCACTGTGCTTATACCTTGAATAATTCGATTTTCAGCCAGGCAGCAAGCGATAAAATCCTGATGAACATACCCAAGTGAGCGATTCGGGCAAGTGTATGCAGCCAGCGCAGAAGCAAATTGAAGTATCACAGGTATATACCTAAATGATTTAGGGTGAATATCTTACGCCAGCCTCATCGCTGGCGTTTTACTCTCTCCAAGCCATTTGCTTACGTAAATATCACAATTGTAAATCACATGCATTGATCTCAATGTAGGTTTCTTTTATTGGGTCGTGTATTCAATATGGGCTTTGTTGAATAATAGTGAGTCATGCTGTTTTGCCAAGCCAGTTTTGGTAGAAAATGCGGCTTTGTTGAATAATAGGGAATAATGCTGTTATGACACGCCTGTTTTGGATTAAAATGCTGATCGCTCCGGGATGCATCACCACGCTCTGGATTTAACATACTGATTTTACGTCAAGGGAATCCGCAGCCTTTATGGC
>NZ_JAHWCO010000679.1:0-1967 GCF_020054415.1 Candidatus Symbiopectobacterium sp.
AGCCCAGTGAAACGACGGATCCTCGCAACGTAAAATCATGCAGTTAGGCCTCATGAGAAAAGTGTACACCTGAGATGACAAGCATTTTCAACCAAAACTGGCATGGAAAAACAGCATAATTACCTATTATTCAACAAAGCCCAGATCTGCCAGATACTGCGGCGATATCTGTCCAAGAACTCACCCGCAGCAGGTAACCCGCTATCGTTGATTTCCACCAGCAGTTGACGGGCAATGCGCAATCCATCGTTAATCTGGAAGCTGTTATCCATGTGCGGATCGTTAATCAGTCCTTTCCAACCCACAGTGGTGCGCGGTTTCTCAAAATAGACACGCATCACGACTTCCAGCTCGTCGCTTAACGCGTTGCGCAGCGTAAGCAAACGGGCGGCGTATTCTTTTGCAGCCTTGGTATCATTAATCGATCACGGGCTAATCACCACCAGCAAACGATCGTCAGTGCCATGCAGAATCTTGTGAATTGCCGAGCGGGTAAATGAGACCGTTTCTGCCGCACGCGCGGTAGCCGGAAATTTCTCCAGCAACGCGACAGGAGGTAACAACTCTTTGATCTCTTTAATTCTTAAGTCATCATTTTGGTAATTAATCATTCATTCATTCATTCATTCATCCATCGATTCTTGCTCAGAACATGCCACATCTTGCCAATAGGAAACGGTTGCAGGGCGATTACCCTAGCGTTTAAAAACGGAACTGTTCATACTGCAGCGCATAAATGATAAGTCAAGCGTATGGCGTACCCACAACAACATCGCGTAATTTTACGCGATAAAATGCTGTTAGCTCACCGCTATGCCGCGTTTTCCAACGTGCACTTTACGCTCTGCGCTGTAGATACGATGGCGTTGGACGCTGGCGCGCTTCCTTGATCCATAACCAGGTGCCGTTGAGGGCGATACCGGTCAAGATCAGGTATTCCAACGCCATCACATAAACCCCCTGGTAGGTGAAGATCACCACGCTGATAATGTTAACCACGACCCATAATATCCAGTTTTCCACATATTTACGCGTCATCAGGATCATCGCTATCATGGAGAGCACCATCATGCTGGAATCCCAGAAGGGAAACGCATCCGGCTGCAATGTCGGCATGGTCACCTGTACCCCCATGCTCCGCATCACGGTCACCGCGACGCCGGTCAGCGCGGCAAACACTGCATCAATGTAGACGGTCATCAAACAAATCACGAGTGCACCCAGCACTGTCCGGGCAAGCAATCTGGGGAGTGGCAGCAAGCGTATTTTTAAGGCGATATCCTGCTGTTCCGTGCGCCGTGTCCAAGCATACCAACCATAAACATTGGCAACAAAGAAAAAGATTTGCAGCAACAGGCTGGCATAAAGCTGAATCTGGAAAAAAATAACGGCAAATAGCGAGACGTTGATCAAACCAAACAGGTAATTGATGGTTTTTTCCAGACTTGCAAGCCAGATACAGAGCAGGCCGCACAGCGCGCCAACGGCTTCAATCCAGGAAAGATCGTACCCTCCCGCACCGAACGGGATATGAATCAAAATGTTGCTGGTACTGAAAACGTCCATATTGCCACCCCACGTTTATCGCCTAAATGAGGAAATCCTGCTTCTACCAGGCTCCCAAACGGGGTATATGGTAGCAGTCGGTTAGCAAGAAGGCACTTAATGTTTTACATACTAAACAAATAAGGGGTAATTCTTTTAATTACTCCCTTTTATTTAGCACACATAAAACTAAACGAACCAGCGATGCCAATAAATCGACAGTGGGATGATAAACAGCAGCGCAGGCAAGAAATTCACCACGGCGAACATTTTTATCTGCGCGATGGCTTTGTTGAATAAATAGAACTTTTGGGTAATCATCGGAGCAGATCACCACAGTTGTTTCAAAATCAGGTCTCCATGGCAAAACAAAATTTTAAAATCACCAACTGGCCCTCTTATAACAAGGCCCTCAAGCAGCG
>NZ_JAHWCO010000503.1:0-5005 GCF_020054415.1 Candidatus Symbiopectobacterium sp.
AGCCCAGTGAAACGACGGATCCTCGCAACGTAAAATCATGCAGTTAGGCATCATGAGAAAAGTGTACACCTGAGATGACAAGCATTTTCAACCAAAACTGGCATGGAAAAACAGCATGATTACCTATTATTCAACAAAGCCCATGTTGACAGGAAATACACTCGTATGGGTCCGCTAATAGAAAAACAGGAATACCCTTATGTCTGTACCGCGCTACGAGATTGCTGTCATCCCAGGAGACGGCATCGGAAAAGAAGTCATGCCGGAAGGCGTACGCGTTGTTACACGCGCTGCTTCGCAATTTGGCATTGAATTACAATGGGAATGGTTTGATTTTTCCAGCTCCGACTACTATCTAAAGCACGGTAAAATGTTGCCGGATAATTGGTTTGAGCTGTTGAAAGGTTTCGATGCTATCTATTTTGGTGCCGTAGGTTGGCCTGAAGTGGTACCCGATCATGTCTCGCTCTGGGGATCGCTGCTCAAATTCCGCCGCGATTTCGATCAGTACGTCAACTTGCGTCCGTGCCGCTTGATGCCCGGTGTCAAAGCACCGCTTGCCAACCGCAACCCTGGCGATATTGATTTCTACGTGGTGCGCTAAAATACCGAAGGGGAATACTCCAGCGTCGGCGGCATGATATTTGAAGGCACTGAGTGTGAGATAGTGATGCAGGAAACCGTGATGACACGCGTCGGCGTCGATCGCATCCTGAAATTTGCCTATGAACTGGCGCAGAAGCGACCGCGCAAACATCTGACGTCTGCCACCAAATCCAACGGTATTGCGATCACCATGCCATACTGGGACACCCGTGTTGCCGCGATGGGGCAGCATTACCCGGAGGTGAAAGTCGACAAATTACACATCGATATTCTCACTGCCAATTTTGTGCTGCATCCAGACTGGTTTGACGTGGTGGTCGCCAGTAACCTGTTTGGCGATATCTTGTCCGATCTTGGCCCCACCTGCACCGGTACTATCGGTATCGCACCTTCCACCAACATCAACCCTGAGCGCACGTTCCCCAGCCTGTTTGAGCCGGTGCACGGTTCTGCACAGGATATCGCCGGCAAAGACTTGGTCGTGTATTCAATATGTTGATTTAATTGTGAAATGTCAGGTTTTTGATGTGGAATACAGTGGCTAAAGTTAATGTAAGATGCACGTTTTGTGAACAGATATCTCCTGCGAAAAAACACGGTTATGGCAAAAGTGGCCATCAGCGTTACCGTCGTCAGTCATGCAAACACGGATGGCTACAGGGCTTACAACGACGAACTTCCAAAAGTAAAACACATTGTTAGCAAGCTGTATACACAGCGTATTGAGCTTGCATATCTGACACTGCGTAACCGATTGCAACGGCTCAATCGCAAGACGCTCGGATATTCAAAATCATCCTAAATGCACGATAGGATCATCGGTACTTACATCGGACGCGAGTACTATGTTTGATGCTACATCAACTCATTGAATATACGACCAAAAGATTATGTTGAGACCGACGATCTGTTTCGCCAAATTCGAACTCCTACCACGTCAGATGCCATTGCGCGAACCATCGCCGCACTGGTCTGATGCAGCGTGTATTGACTGTTTTCATATCATCGCTGTTGGTTTTTTCTCCCTATCTCAATCACTTTATGGATATTCAATTACTTTCCTCTTGACGGAGCGGTATAACACGACCACCTTGGAAGTGTAGACGTCTATACGTATAAGGGAACGCATGCAGCAGCACAGAATACCCACTCCGGAAATCCCAGCGCAATCAGGTACCTTTAAACGTGCAATGAAGGCGCGCCATCTGATCATGCTTTCATTGGGCGGCGTTATTGGCACTGGGCTGTTTTTTAATACCGGCTATATTATTTCCACCACGGGTGCTGCGGGCACGCTGTTGGCCTATTTGATTGGTGCGGTGGTGGTGTATCTGGTGATGCTGTCATTGGGGGAATTGTCGGTGGCGATGCCGGAAACCGGAGCGTTTCACGTTTATGCATCACGCTACCTCAGCCCGGCAGCTGGCTACACTGTTGCTTGGCTCTATTGCTTGACCTAGACAGTGGCATTAGGTTCGAGCCTGACAGCAGCGGGTTTCTGCATGCAATACTGGTTTCCAACCGTCCCCGTCTGGGTGTGGTGTCTGGTGTTTTGCGTCTTGATTTTTGTCCTGAATGTGATTTCTGCGCGTTTTTTTGCCGAGGGCGAGTTCTGGTTCTCCGTGATTAAAATGATTACCATTCTGGCCTTTATTATCCTCGGGGCAGGGGCGATGATCGGCATCATTCCACTCGAAGATGGTACGCCTGCGCCGTTGTTCACCAACCTCACCGTACACGGGTGGTTCCCCTTCGGTGGCTTGCCTATTCTGATGACCATGGTTGAGGTTAATTTTGCTTTTTCAGGCACCGAGTTGATCGGCATTGCTGCTGGTGATACGGAGAACCCGCATAAAGTGGTGCCGCTGGCGATTCGTACTACCGTTGTGCGCTTGATTGTGTTTTTTGTTGGCACCGTGCTGGTGCTGGCGACATTGATTCCGATGGAAGAGGCGGGGATTGTCAACAGCCCGTTTGTACAGGTATTTGAGCGCATCGGGATTCCTTATGCTGCGGATATTTTTAACTTTGTCATTCTGACTGCGATCTTATCTGCGGATAATTCCGGACTTTATGCCTCGGGGCGTATGCTGTGGTCGCTTTCAAATGAGAAGACGCTGCCTGCCTGTTTTTCTCGCCTTACGCGACGCGGCATTCCGCTGATAGCGATCTCGGTCAGCATGTTGGGCGGGGTGTTGGCGCTGGCTTCAAGTATCGTTGCTCCCGATACGGTGTACGTGGCACTTTCTGCCATCTCCGGGTTTGCCGTGGTTGCTGTGTGGCTCAGTATTTGTGCGTCTCATATTGCCTTTCGTCGTCACCATCTGCGTTCCGGGCGCTCATTGTCGGAGCTTAATTACCGCGCACCCTAGTTTCCTTTTACCCCCATCGATGGTTTTTTACTTTGCCTGCTAGCCTGTATCGGGCTGGCATTCGATCCCGCACAGCGTATTGCCTTGTGGTGCGGATTGCCTTTTGTTTCCGTGTGCTATGCCGAGTATTATTTCACGCAGAGGCAACAGACACGTCAATTACCTGAGGAATTGAATAATGTTACCTGAAAATCCCCTTGCCGCGCTGCTGGAGCAGTCACCCGTGGTGATCCTGGATGGTGCGCTGGCTACCGAACCGGAGGCGCGCGGCTGTGATTTGTGCGATCCGCTCTGGTCGGCGAAAGTGTTGATGGAAGCGCCAGGGTTAATTTATCAGGTGCATTACGATTATTTTGCTGCCGGGGCGCAATGCGCCATCACCGCCAGCTATCAGGAAACGCCGCAGGGCTTTGCGGCGCGCGGGCTGAGCGAAGCAGACGCATTGGCGCTGATCGCGCGCAGCGTTGAGCTGGCGGTACGTGCCCGTGAGGATTATTGCGTGGCGCATCCCGATGCACGCGCACTGTTGGTGGCGGGGTCGATAGGGCCGTATGGCGCTTTTCTGGAGAATGGGGCTGAGTATCGTGGCGATTATCATCTGCCACAGGCGGAGATGATGGCATTCCATCGGCCGCGTATCGCGGCGTTGGTTGATGCGGGCGTTGACGTGCTAGCGTACGAAACTCAGCCTTTGTTGCCGGAGATGGCGGCTCTGCTACAGTTGCTGCGAGAGTTTCCTACTATCACTGCCTGGTTCTCGTTTACGTTGCGTGATGAGCAGCACATCAGCGATGGCACGCCGCTGCGTGACGTAGTGGCGCTGTTGGATAACCACCCGCAAGTCGTGGCGATGGGCATAAACTGTGTCGCATTGGAAAGTGCGACGGCGGCGTTAGCACATTTATCCTCACTGACGGGGTTGACGCTGGTTGTCTATTCTAATTCTGGCGAGCATTATGATGCGAATGCTAAGCGCTGGATCTCAACCGGGGAACAGGCGTGTGCGTTGACTGAGCATTTGTCCGCATGGAGAGCCGCGGGCGTGCGCCTGATCGGTGGGTGCTGTCGTACCACACCGCAGGATATTGCCGCTATTTCTCATGCGTGCAAGCATGAGTCGCATCATTATTGATGGAGACATCATGACCAACCAGAATGAAGACGCTCACCGTGCTTATTGTCAACTGTGTGACACTCTGGGACTCACCTTACCTATCACCTTTCTGGATATCGCAGCGGAGCAAACCGTTGTCGTGTCGTTGCCGGATGCCGAAGCGCTGCGGCTGGCATTAGGGTATAAAAAAACCGCCGCGACTTTTTTTTCGCCATTTGCCCCCGACGCCAGACGAAATGGAGCGGGCAATCATGACCGTAGAGGATGAGGCCACACGCATTCGCCACCAAGTGGATTTGCAACATCCTCTTTATACCCGTGATCATTGAAGATGCTTGATTTTACGCGGTAAGAAGATCATGCTCACCCACTATGAAGGTATTTATTACCGACAAGCAAAAAGCCGAACTCGAACACCTTCATGACACCAGTCGTGATAAGCGTGTTTGTGATCGCATCAAAGCCGTCCTGCTGGCCTCCGAAGGCTGGGAGCCTGTACACGAGATTGTGTAATTGCCTGATTTTGATATGTTCAATCCAACATCAAAAGCAGGTTACTTTATGGACGAAAAACAGTTACAGGCTCTGGCTAACGAGCTTGCCAAAAATCTCAAAACCCCTGACGATCTCAACCAGTTTGATCGCCTGCTGAAAAAGATCAGCGTTGAAGCTGCCCTTAATGCTGAAATGACCCACCACCTCGGGCACGAGAAGCACCAGTCCAAATCTGGAACTAACACGCGCAATGGCTACTCCACAAAGACTGTTACCACCGGCTATGGTCCGCTGGAACTGCGTACACCACGTGATCGTGATGATTCCTTTGAACCGCAACTGGTGAAGAAGAACCAGACCCGGATCACCGGGATGGATAACCAGATTTTATCGTTGTATGCCAAAGGGATGACCACCC
>NZ_JAHWCO010000595.1:0-8963 GCF_020054415.1 Candidatus Symbiopectobacterium sp.
AAAAGGCTTCTGGGTGGTCATCTAAGTCTGAGAGACTACGATGCTCAGGTGGGTGAAGCCATGGCCATGGTCAAAGCGCTTAACCGGATCACGCTATTAGGAATGCCGAACAGTATTCGCATCACGTAACAATCGACCCGCATGGGGCGCAGTCGTCACAAGTTCTGATTTATTCAACAAAGCCGTTCATTTGATAAAAAAGCCCGGACTTAGCGGCCTGGGCTTTTTATTCGCACAAGATACTTATGGATTACAGTGCGGCAATGGTGGCCTGCTGTTCCAATAGTTTGGCTTTCGCTACCGCATAGCCGTCACGTTTTTCACGCTCTTTGGCAATAACTGCCTCTGGTGCGTGCGCAACAAAGCCTTGATTGGAGAGCTTGCTGTCGATGCGGTTGATTTCCGCTTCAACCTTGGCAGCTTCCTTCGCCAAACGCTCCAGCTCTGCGTCTTTATCGACCAGATCCAGCATCGGGATCAGCAGCTCCGCGCCGTCCAGCAGGGAAGTGACCGATACCGGGCCTTTTTCACCGGCAGGCAACAGTTGAACGCTTGCCAGACGCGCCAAGGTTTGGATAAAGCTGCGGTTCGCTTCCACGCGGCGTTGCGTTTCCGGCGTTGCATCACGCAACAGCACATCGAGCGGTTTACCCGGCGCGATGTTCATCTCGGCGCGAATATTACGCACGGCGGTGATCGCCTGCTTGATCCATTCCAGATCGGCCAGCGCCTGCGCATCTTCTGCGGTGGCATCATAGGTCGGGAACGGTTGTAGCATGATGGTATCGTCGGTAACGCCTTTCAGTAATTTGACCTGCTGCCAGATGGTTTCGGTAATGAATGGAATGATCGGGTGCGCCAGACGCAGCAGTGCTTCCAACACGGTAACCAGCGTGTGCCGCGTGCCGCGCAGCTCCGCCTCGCTGCCACCGTTCATCACCGGTTTAGCCAGCTCCAAATACCAGTCGCAGAACTGGTTCCAGGTGAACTCATACAGGATACCGGCAGCAATATCAAAGCGGTAACCGTCCAGCGCGTCGCGGAAGGCTTTCACCGTGCGGTTGAATTCGGCTAAAATCCAATGATCGGCCAGTGACAGCACTTTCTCACCGCCGTTAAAACCGCAATCTTGCCCTTCGGTGTTCATCAGCACAAAACGGCTGGCGTTCCACAGTTTGTTACAGAAGTTGCGGTAACCTTCCAGACGCTTCATGTCCCAGTTAATATCACGACCGGTCGATGCAAGTGCCGCCAGCGTGAAGCGCAGGGCATCCGTACCGTGCGGTTCGATACCGTTCGGGAACTGTTTCTCGGTGCGCTTGCGGATTTTCTCCGCCAGCTGCGGCTGCATCATGTTGCCGGTGCGTTTTTCCAGCAACGCCTCAAGCGAGATGCCGTCTACCATGTCCAGCGGATCGATCACGTTCCCTTTGGACTTGGACATCTTCTGCCCTTCTTCATCGCGGATAAGCCCGGTCATGTAGACGGCATGGAACGGTACCTGCGGTTCGCCTTCGTCATCTTTCACGAAGTGCATGGTCAGCATGATCATGCGCGCAATCCAGAAGAAGATGATGTCGAAGCCGCTCACCATCACGCTGCTCGGATGGAACGCTTTCAACTCTGGCGTCTGTTCCGGCCAGCCGAGGGTGGAGAAGGTCCACAGCCCGGAGGAGAACCAGGTGTCCAGCACGTCTTCATCCTGGCGCAGTTCAACCGCGTCGGCGAGCTGATAGTCGCGGCGCACTTCCGCTTCATCACGGCCTACGTAAACCTTGCCGCTGTTGTCGTACCACGCAGGAATACGGTGACCCCACCATAATTGGCGCGAGATACACCAGTCCTGAATGTCACGCATCCAGCTAAAATACATATTCTCATACTGCTTCGGCACAAACTGGATACGGCCATCTTCCACCGCTTCCACTGCCGGTTTCGCCAGTACGCCGGCACGCACGTACCACTGGTAGGTTAGCATCGGTTCGATGACCACGCCGCCGCGATCGCCGTAGGGAAAGGTCAGATCGTGCTGTTTGATCTCATCGAGCAAGCCCAACTCATCTAGCTTGGCAACCACCGCTTTACGAGCGGCGAAACGCTCGACGCCACGCAGGAAATCAGGAATGTCGTTGCTGTATACCGTGCTGGCTTCGCCGTTGGTATCAAACACTTCAGCTTCCTGACGGATGTCGCCATCGAACGTCAGGATGTTGATCATCGGCAACTTGTGACGTTTACCGACTTCATAGTCGTTAAAATCGTGCGCCGGCGTGATCTTCACGCAGCCGGTGCCTTTTTCCATGTCGGCGTGTTCATCAGCGATGATCGGAATACGGCGATTCACCAGCGGCAGGATCAGGAACTTGCCGATCAGATCTTTGTAACGAGGATCTTCTGGGTTGACCGCAACACCGGTATCCCCCAGCACGGTTTCCGGACGTGTGGTGGCGACCACCAAATAGTCTTTGCCATCAGCGGTTTTTGCGCCATCGGCCAGCGGGTAGCGCAGGTGCCACATGGAGCCTTTGCTCTCGCGGTTTTCCACTTCCAGATCGGAGATGGCGGTGCGCAGTTTCGGGTCCCAGTTCACCAGGCGCTTGCCACGGTAGATCAAGTCTTCTTTATACAGACGAACGAATACCTCTTTCACCGCGTTGGACAGGCCTTCATCCATGGTGAAGCGCTCGCGCTCCCAGTCCACCGAGTTACCAAGACGACGCATTTGGCGGGTAATGGTGCCGCCGGACTCTGCTTTCCATTGCCAGATTTTTTCGATAAAGGCATCGCGACCATAATCGTGGCGCGTTTTGCCCTCTTCAGCAGCGATTTTACGCTCAACCACCATCTGGGTGGCGATACCCGCATGGTCAATACCCGCCTGCCACAGCGTGTTTTTCCCTTGCATACGCTGATAGCGAATCAGGGTATCCATAATGGTTTGTTGGAACGCATGGCCCATATGCAAGCTGCCGGTGACGTTCGGCGGCGGGATCATGATGCTGAAGCTTTCCTGACTCGTGTCACCGTTTGGCTTAAAGTAGCCTTGCTGTTCCCAGCGCTCATAGAGCGGCTGTTCGATATCTTTCGGGTTATATTTAGTATCCATTATGTCTACTATTCAGTGCGTTGGCGGCGTCGCCGTAGTCAATTGAAAGCCGACGCTGCGATACGCTTTGTAGCGATCACGCGCCAACGGTTTCAGGGATTCTTCATGAGGGACAAAGTCTATCACTTCATGGAAAGCGGTGGCAAAATCTGCGAACTGCGGCAGGAGGCTGATCAGCACATCGCGTGAGGTGCTGCCCCGGCGTTGAGGCCAAGCCAGCTCGACGGGCGCGCCCTGTCGCGGGCCTTCGCCAGCAAGGTTATGCGGCACAAAGGAGCTGGCGTCGCGCTGCCACAGTGCATCGTCCAGTCGCAACGCTTGCTGCTCATCTTCACAGGCGATCAGCACACGCTGCCCGCTGCGCCAACGTTCCGCTGCCAGCTCGCAGGCCAGCGCCTCACAGGCACTAAGCCCATCGACATCGTCACTGTGTTCGAGAAGGTAGAACGTTGCGTTTTTCATTGTTTACTGTAGGTGAGGGGACGATATAAACCGGCCCTAGGTTGCTGACAATGTCTGTTATCTGAGCCATTCCTACAAACTTATTATCATTCTCGTGAACTTACCGTCATTCCTGCGTAGGCGGGAACCGCTCACAGAGGAAACTCGTACTTCTTGTAAGAGGTCCCCGGCTGTTGCCGAGGACGACAGAGAACGGCCTCTTTTTATTCTACGTCATTTAACCCGGCGCGATTAAGCAGGAACTGCGACAACATGGCCACTGGACGGCCCGTTGCCCCTTTAGCCTTACCGGAACGCCAGGCTGTGCCCGCGATATCCAAGTGTGCCCAGTTGTATTTGCGGGTAAAGCGCGACAGGAAGCACGCGGAGGTAATTACACCGCCGGGACGTCCGCCGATGTTCGCCATATCGGCGAAGTTCGACTCCAACTGCTCCTGAAACTCATCTCCCATCGGCAAACGCCAGGCGCGGTCGCCCGCTTGCTCTGATGCTCCGAGCAGCTCGTGCGCCAGCGGGTTATGGTTCGACATCAATCCGGTAAGGTGATGACCGAGCGAGATCACGCAGGCACCGGTCAAGGTGGCGATATCAATCACCAGTTCCGGCTCGTAGCGTTCCACATAGGTCAGTGCATCGCACAGCACCAAACGGCCTTCGGCATCGGTATTCAGCACTTCAACCGTTTGACCCGACATGGTGGTTAACACATCGCCCGGACGATAGGCGCGGCCATCAGCCATGTTTTCACAGCCAGCCAATACCCCAACAATATTCAGCGGCAGCGCCAGCTCGGCTGCCATGCGCATCACGCCGTATACCGTAGCGGCACCGCACATGTCGTACTTCATTTCATCCATGCTGTCGGCTGGCTTGATCGAGATACCACCGGAATCAAAGGTCAGGCCTTTGCCAACCAGCACGATAGGGCGATTTTCCGGATTAGGATCGCCTTTGTACTCAATCACTGACATCAGCGATTCATTTTGCGAGCCTTGCCCAACGGCCAGATAGGCGTTCATGCCTAGCTCTTTCATCTGCTGTTCGCCAATCACGCGCGTCACGATGTTCGGGCTGTAGGTGTCCGCCAGTTGACGTGCCTGTGAGGCCAGATAGCCAGCGTTACAGATATTCGGCGGCATATTGCCGAGATCTTTCGCGGCCTTGATGCCTGCGGCAATGGCAAGTCCGTGCTGAATGGCGCGCTCGCCACTGGTGAGTTCACGGCGCGTTGGCACATTGAACACCAGTTTGCGCAGCGGACGACGCAGTTCGACCTTATTGCTTTTCAACTGATCGAAGGTGTAGAGCGTCTCTTTTGCTGTCTCTACCGCCTGACGCACTTTCCAATAGGTGTTACGTCCTTTGACATGCAACTCTGTCAGGAAGCAAACGGCTTCCATTGAGCCGGTGTCATTCAGCGCATTGATGGTTTTTTGGATGATTTGCTTATATTGCCGCTCATCCAGTTCACGCTCTTTCCCGCAGCCAATCAGCAGAATACGTTCTGACAGAATGTTAGGCACGTAATGCAACAGCAGGGATTGCCCCACTTTGCCTTCCAACTCGCCGCGGCGCAGGAGTGCGCTGATATAACCGTCGCTGATTTTGTCCAATTGTTCGGCAATAGGGGACAGGCGGCGAGGCTCAAACACGCCGACAACAATGCAGGCACTGCGTTGTTTTTCCGGGCTACCACTTTTTACACTGAACTCCATGTACTCTCCTGAATCTCAAAGACAAAGACGGGGCCAATGGCTAGAATGTGACACTCCGTAATACTTTCCCGCCGTTACACTTACCTAACCTGTGTTAATCTTAACGGCGCGACGAATCTGTTTTGGTGATGATAAGCAGGTTCTGATACAACGCCGGGCGCGCGGTATGCTGTAATGCATCATAGCGACAAAGGTTGCCACAAATGCGTATAAATGGCGAGTTAGCAATGAAATTATCGACTTTCCTGCAAAAAGACAAGTTTTCACAGGTTTAATTAAGCGTGATCATCATTCGATATCTGGTACGGGGAACCTTTAAGAGCCAACTGGCCATCCTGTTTATTCTGTTACTGATCTTCTTTTGTCAGAAGCTGGTGCGGATATTGGGTGCGGCAGTTGATCGTGAAATCCCGACAAACTTAGTGCTCTCCCTGCTGGGGCTGGGTGTGCCTGAAATGGCGCAGCTCATTCTGCCCTTGAGCCTGTTTTTAGGGCTGCTGATGACATTCAGCCGCATGTATACCGAGAGCGAAATCACCGTTATGTATGCCTGTGGACTGGGCAAAACGGTGCTGCTCAAGGCCGCCTTTATTCTGGCGGTGATGACCGGTGCGGTGGCGATGATCAATGCGCTGTGGGTCAGCCCATGGTCTTCGCGCCATCAGGATATCGTGATGGCAGAAGCCAAGGCCAACCCGAGCGTCGCGGCTCTGGTGGAAGGGCAGTTTCAATCGGCGCAGGGCGGCAATGCCGCGCTGTTTGTCGGCGATGTCAAAGGGCAGGAGTTTGAGCATGTGTTTCTGGCACAGTTGCGCCCGAGCGGCAACGCGCGTCCTTCGGTGGTGATTGCCGACCGTGGGCGTGTGGACGTTGACCAAAACGGTGCACAGGTGGTGACGCTCAACAAGGGCTCCCGCTACGAAGGCACGGCGATGTTGAGGGATTTCCGTATCACGGATTTCACCAACTATCAGGCAGTTATCGGGCACCAGAATGTGTCGCTCCGGAACACCGGCGTAGAACAGATGACGATGCGCCAACTGTGGCAGTCGGATGAGAACGCCGCGCGTGCAGAGTTTCATTGGCGCATTACGCTGGTGCTTTCTGTGCTGATAATGGCGATTATTGTGGTGCCGCTCAGTGCGGTAAACCCACGCCAAGGGCGCGTGCTGAGCATGTTGCCCGCCATGCTGCTTTATCTGATTTTCTTCCTGTTGCAAAGCTCGCTTCGTTCCAATGCCAGCAAGGGGAAAATTGACCCGATGGTGTGGATCTGGCTGACCAATCTGGCCTATATCGGGATTGCGTTGCTGCTTAATGTCTGGGACAGCGTGCCTCTGCGCCGGTTGCGCGCGCGGGTGAAAGTACAAGGAGCCGCCTGATGTTTGGGGTACTGGATCGCTATATCGGCAAAACTATTTTTAATACCATCATGATGACGTTGTTCATGCTGGTTTCGCTCTCGGGCATCATCAAGTTTGTCGAGCAGTTGCGCAAAGTAGGTCGCGGCGACTATACCGCACTAGGCGCGGGCCTCTATACCCTGCTGAGCGTGCCAAAGGATATTGAAATCTTTTTCCCGATGGCGGCGCTGCTCGGTGCGCTGCTGGGACTGGGGACACTGGCGACACGCAGCGAACTTGTGGTCATGCAGGCCTCTGGTTTTACCCGCTTACAGATTGCTGGTGCGGTGATGAAAACTGCTATTCCGTTAGTGTTGCTTACCATGGCGATTGGCGAATGGATTTCACCTTCCGGTGAACAGATAGCGCACAACTACCGCTCGCAGATGATGTACGGCGGCTCGATGCTCTCGACCCAGAACGGGCTGTGGGCGAAAGACGGCAACGACTTTATCTATATTGAATGTGTGGTGGGGGATAAAGAGCTGGCGGGAGTGAATATCTACCAGTTCGACCCGGAACAAAAACTGCTCTCCGTGCGCTACGCTGCCTCCGCGGAATTTGATGACGATGCCAAGCTGTGGCAACTCTCTCAGGTTGATGAATCTAACCTGCGCGATGGCGAACAGATTTCAGACAGCCAGACCATCAGCGGAGAGTGGAAAACCACCCTGACGCCGGACAAACTCGGCGTCGTGGCGCTGGACCCGGACGCACTCTCGATTCGCGGCCTGTACGACTACATCAACTATCTGAAGCAGAGCGGGCAGGAAGCGGGCCGTTACAAGCTGAACATGTGGAACAAGACGTTCGCCCCGCTGTCGGTGGCGGTGATGATGCTGATGGCGCTCTCCTTTATCTTTGGGCCATTGCGCAATGTGCCTGCGGGCGTGCGTATCGTCACCGGTATCAGCTTTGGCTTCCTGTTTTACGTGCTGGACAAGGTATTTGGTCAGCTCAGTCTGGTGTATGGCCTACCACCGTTGCTGGGCGCGCTGGTGCCGAGCCTGCTGTTTATGGTTATCAGTCTGCTGCTGCTGTTAACACGACGCTGAGTGCATCCGGCACGTCATCGCTTGCCGGTAAAATGCGCAAAAAAGTGTGCTGGCGCTGTTTTTTTCAGCATTCAACGCGCCAGAGTGCGGAATAGTGTTGTGTCATCAATCTCAAACGGTATAATGCACCTCGTTTTCCGCATACTACTTCAGTGCCGAAGTGGCGAAATCGGTAGACGCAGTTGATTCAAAATCAACCGTTGAAAGACGTGCCGGTTCGAGTCCGGCCTTCGGCATAAACCACTCTTCTTTTGACGTTTTCTGAAGTCTACCTTTATCAAAAAAATCCTTATAAACTAATAGATTACTGTCTTTACTGGTCTTTTCAGGTATCTTGTGGTCTATCCCCCTTTGGGGGCATAATTGGGGGCACCCCACTTCGATCAGGATTTTTGCCCCCAAAATGAAGCTTAATGTTCGACAAATTGATACTGCAAAGCCAAAGGACAGAGCCTACAAGATGGCTGATGGCGGCGGGTTGTACCTTGAAGTATCCCCAAAAGGTTCAAAATACTGGCGTATGAAATATCGCCGTCCATCTGATAAGAAAGAGGATCGGCTTGCTTTCGGTGTTTACCCCACAACCACACTCGCAGAAGCCCGAGCAAAGCGTGATACTGCGAAGAAGCTACTGTCACAAGGAATTGATCCAAAAGTTGAACAGAAGGGGGCACAAGTTGAAATTGAGGGGGCATATTTATTTGAAACCATCGCCAGACAATGGCATGCAAGTAATCTCACATGGAGTGAAGACCACCGCCGTCGTGTACTGCTGACTCTCGAGCAGTATGTTTTCCCTTCGATTGGTCAGCTTGATGCCAGAACGTTGAGAACCAGCCAGCTCCTTATGCCGGTTAAAGCTGTCGATGCCGCTGGTAAACATGACGTTGCACAGCGACTTCAACAGCGTGTGACGGGCTTTGTTGAATAAATGGCTTTGTTGAATAAATGGCTTTGTTGAATAAATCAGAACTTGTAACAACTGCGCCCCATACTGGTCGATTGTTACGTGATGCGAATACTGTTCGGCATTCCTGATAGCGTGATCCGGTTAAGCGCTTTGACCATGGCCATGGCTTCGCCCACCTGAGCATCGTAGTCTCTCAGACTTAGATTACCACCCAGAAGCCTTTTGAACCGGAACATGGCCGTTTCAGCCACTGAGCGCCGGTGATAGCCCACTTTCTTTTTCCAGATATCGTTACTACCGCTAATGCGCTGA
>NZ_JAHWCO010000502.1:0-4117 GCF_020054415.1 Candidatus Symbiopectobacterium sp.
ATGTAAGTACCGATGATCCTATCGTGCATTTCGGATGATTTTGAATATCCGAGCGTCTTGCGATTGAGCCGTTGCAATCGGTTACGCAGTGTCAGATGTGCACGCTCAATACGCTGTGTATACAGCTTGCTAACAATTTGTTTTACTTTTGGAAGTTCGTCGTTGTAAGCCCTGTAGCCATCCGTGTTTGCATGACTGAAGACGGTAACGCTGATGGCCACTTTTGCCATAACCGTGTTTTTTCACAGGAGATGTCTGTTCACAAAACGGGCATCTTACATCAACTTTAGCCACTGTATTCCACATCCAAAATCGGACATTTCACACTGCAATCAACATATTGAATACACGACCTTTATTTCCGTAAAAGAGATAAGGTTAATAAACTGTCTATTGGTGTATTGAAAGAAAAAAACTATTGGCGAACGTTGTTGTCTTGGTAGCTATCTCTGACGTCCTCGGCAAAAGTCAGGGGCCTCTGCCAGCGGAAATGCGTTTAGTCTGTGGGAGATTCCCTCCTTCGCGGGAATGACGGGTAAGGGCGGGAATGACGAGCGGCGTTCTTGATTGGCGAAGGGGGCGGAAATAATGAGTCCCCCCTATTTATCGACCTCGATCTTAAGACCACGACATAGGCAATCAAAGCTTGTCGAGAAGCTGTTTTAGCCCTTTTCCGGTCTGGCTCTGCTGGTTTTTGTCTGCCCACTCATTGAGCCGCTTTTTCATCTCATCCTGAAGGCGTTTACGCAGCAACTGATCGACTTGTAGTTGATAGCTCAAGTTATTGATCGGGCCATAAATACGCAGAGGTACGCTGGTAGATTTTAAAATCTCCACTAACTGCTCATTGCCACGCCAGCCGTCGGTAATGTGCACGTTAAAATTCATGTCACATTGTTGAGCCGGGAGATCAAACTGGCTGGTGCCGGTGAGCGACAGCAGCGCAGATTGACCGGTGATATCACTTACCCGCAGTTTGCCTGCATTGAGATCGGTATTGCCGGTCAACCGCGTAACGTCGGTATAACGATCGTAGCGCTCTAACGCCTGTACATTGCTGTTGTTGCGCACCACCGCCAACTGAATCATCTGCTGAATATTCACGCCATGAAAACGCAGGTTGTCCACACGCAATGTCGCGTTACCCCGCCACTGACGCATCAATGCATCCAGCGAGAAAGTATCGCCACTAAATTGTCCCTTTAACGACAGTTTGCCACTTACCGTTTGCGGTAACGCAAACGCGACTGTCAGCGGCTCAACGCTCACACCCTCAATAGTGGGTTGCAAAGTGATTTTAGGTGTTGCCTTCGCATCCATTTTTCCGGTCAGTGCGATACGCCCGCCGTTAAGCTCACTCTGCAACGAGGAAAGAGTCAGTACGCCAACCTGATTAACCGCGTTGATGTTTACCTTGCTGAATGTCAGGCCACGGTAGATAAGCGTGTCTGCCTGCAATGCCAACTGCGCACTAAACGATTGCCATGAGGCATCGCCCTCACTCAACCCGCGCTCCGTCGAGACTACCGGCGTAACGGTCTTGATCGCGGCTGGCGAAGCTTTTTGCGTTTGTGCCGTTGGCGCACTTCCCAGCAGTGCATCAAGGTTTAGCAGTGCCGCGTTGATGTCCAGCGTATAGACAGGGTGATCACCCAGGATTGCTGTCGCATTCCCGCTCAGTTGACTGTCACTTGCCGCCAGAGTGAACTGACTTATCGTGACTTTTTCTGGCTGAGTAGCACCAGCAGCTTGTTGATAGCTGGCTAGGAGGCTACCACTGCCGCTAATGCCGCCAACGGGAATACCTGCGCCCTGAAGTTGGTATTGAAATTGTTCGATGCTGGCGTCGATTTGCTGCGGATAGTGCTGCATATAGAGATTCGCCTGAAGTGATACTGCAAGGTCGCGCTGATCGCGATTAATGCGGCTGGTCAATTCCATCGCCAGTTGGCGCTCACTGCTCTCTTCCAAAGTGAGGTTGATATCGCGTACGTTGAGCTGTTCTTCGTCACTGCGCTGCAAAATCAACAGGCTATCCACGATTTTCAACTGATTAATGGCAAGTCGCCAATTGCGCGTCTCTTCAGGCGTTGACGAACCGGCTGGCGCAATGGGCGCGGTGCTGGGGCGATGCGCTTCGCTTTCAGGCGTTAAGCGCACCACCGCGCCTTTGAGCATCACCTGCTTCACTTCCAGACGATGTGACAATAGCGGCCAGAGTTTCACATCCATACGCATGTTTTCTGCACTGACAATCGGTGCCGCCGCGCCCGGCGCGGTTAGCGACATACCGCCAGAGAGAATGCTGAGCTGCGGCCAAACGTGCCAGCGGAGATCCCCCTCCAACTGCAAACGGTATCCGCTGCGTGCATCAACCTGGCTTACCATGTAAGCGCGAAAATCGTTGGGATTCACCAGCATGACCATCGCCGTCATACCGACAGCCAGCACCACAAGCAAAATCGCCAGCGTCGTCAACACTCTTTTCATACCATTCTCCCAACAATCAGTGCAACAGCATTATGCACTGGCGATCAATCCTTATCGATTCGGCTCGCCACAGCGCCCTGCTGATCTTTGTATTTTGCATCTTCACGACGGTTGTAGGGGCGCGCGGACGGGCCAGAGAGCGGTTCAAAACTCAATGCACCGATAATCATGCCAGGGCGTAATGCCAACGGTAGCTTACCTGAATTATAGAACTCCAGCACAATTCTACCCTGCCAGCCGGGATCGATGCGATGCGCAGTAACGTGAACCATTAATCCTAGGCGCGCCAACGATGAGCGACCGTCGAGCCAGCCCACCAGATTATCCGGCAATGTCACCGATTCCAACGTCACCGCCAGCGCCAATTCGCCAGGATGCAGGAAAAACGCTTCGCCTTCCGGCAAGTTGATTTCATCGCTCATCACGCGATCGAGCGCCGCGCTAACTTCGTCTTTTGGGCCGCTTAAATCGATAAATGCGGCAGTGTGTCCGCTGAAAACGCGAAACTGATTACCCAGCCGCACATCCAGCGTTGCACCGTTGATTCGTTCAACGGGAGGACGGGGGGTGATAACCAGGCGTCCATCGTCTAGCCAGCTTTCTATGTCACGATCGCACAGTCTCATGTTGTTCCCTTTTCTCGTTTACGCCGTCTTCGGTGAATTCTTCAAAAAACTGACTGATTTTGGCTTTCAGAATATCAATCGCAATACGGTTTTTACCGCCGCGTGGCACGATAATATCTGCATATTGCTCGGACGGTTCAATAAATTGCAAAAACATTGGGCGTACCGTTTTTTGATACTGTTCCATGACCGAGTCCATGGAGCGACCACGTTCGTTCACATCACGGCGCATACGGCGCAGCAAGCAGATATCCAGCTGGGCATCGACAAAAATAGAAAAATTCAGCTCAGCGCGCAGGCGGACTTCAGTCAGTAACAAGATACCTTCCAGAATGATCACTTTCTTCGGCAACAAACGTACCGTCTCTTGCTTGCGGGTATGCTCAACATAACTGTACTGTGGTAACTCAATCGCTTGTCCGGCTTTGAGCATTTTCAGATGCGTTAACAGCAGGTCATGGTCCATGGCATTGGGGTGGCCGTAGTTGGTTTTCACCCGCTCTTCCATGCTCAGATGGCTTTGATCTTTATAATAACTGTCTTCCGGGATGACCCCGATATGCTCATCCCCCACCTGATCGCGCAACTCGCGATATAGCGTACTGGAAATAAGACTTTTGCCAGAAGCGGATGCTCCTGCAATTCCGATGATGACACACTGGTGAGACGTCGCAGCCATGACAATGAATGACCTGATAAATGAGGGAAATGCCGAATGGCATAGTAACGGGTAAACAAACAGTAACGAGCGAATTATAGGTAGTGTATTCGATGAGTTGATGTAGAATCAAACGTAGTACTCGCGTTCGATGTAAGTACCGATGATCCTATCGTGCATTTCGGATGATTTTGAATATCCCAGCGTCTTGCGATTGAGCCGTTGCAATCGGTTACGCAGTGTCAGATGTGCACACTCAATACGCTGTGTATACAGCTTGCTAACAATGTGTTTTACTTTTGGAAGTTCGTCGTTGTAAGCCCTGTAGCCATCCGTGTTTGCA
>NZ_JAHWCO010000111.1:0-1880 GCF_020054415.1 Candidatus Symbiopectobacterium sp.
CGAACGGCATCTGCGAGCGCTTCCATAAAACCATTTTGCAGGATTTTTATCAGGTTACGTTCCGCAAGAAGTTATATGGAGACCTGGAAAGCCTGCAGGTAGATCTGGACAACTGGTTGTGGCATTACAATAATGAGCGAACCCATCAGGGAAAAACGTGCTGCGGGCGTACGCCGATGGCCACTTTACTCGATGGAAAACGGATCTGGGCAAAAAAGAATCTGAACCAGATGTAATCGGACAGACACTTGTATAAATAATCGGTAACTGTCAGATCAGGTCTGAGCTAGTACAGATAATATAATCAGGACATAACCTAGTTACCTTTGTTTACAGTTTGATGAATGTTGACAGAGATGGAGATGTTTCTTCGTCACGAGGCCGGCAGGAAAAAAATCCCCGTGACTCCCACAGTGATAAGGAAAGAGAGACCAATAAGCACTACTCCGTTTTCTCTCTCAATGGGAAGCGGCGTCTTACTACGACGAAAAACAGGGGAACAAAGAAAATCGCCAGCACGGTGGCAGCCACCATGCCGCCAATCACGCAGGTGCCCACCGCGGGCTGGCTGGCGGAGCCCGCACCGGTGCTGGTTGCCATCGGCAACACACCAAAAACAAAAGCAAGTGACGTCATCAGGATGGGACGCAAGCGTTGGCGGGAAGCTTCCAGCGTGGCTTTGACGATATCCACGCCTTTGTGGTTCATTTCGTTGGCAAACTCTACGATCAATATGGCGTTTTTGTCTGAGAGCCCGATCACTGTCAGCAGGCCAACCTGAAAATAAACATCATTTTCCAGCCCGCGCGGCCAGGTTGCGATTAGTGCGCCCAGCATCACGGAGAACGGCACGGACCAGCTTTCATACAGCGCCGCCAGACACAAAAATACCACCAGCAGGGAGATGGCATAGAGCGCCGGAGCCTGTGCTCCGGTCATGCGCTCTTGCAGCGACATGCCGGTCCACTCCAGCCCAAACCCTTCTGGCAATTTAGCCACCAGTTGTTCCATCACATCCATGGCTGTACCGGTACTGACGCCCGGCGCCGATTCGCCAAGGATCTCCAACGCGGAGAAACCGTTATAGCGTTCCAGACGCGGCGAGCCGGTCATCCACGAGGTTTGCGCAAAGGCGGAGAACGGCACCATGCCCCGCTGTCATTACGCACATACCATTTGTTGAGATCGTCTGGCAGCATGCGATAAGGGGCGGCTGCCTGCACATACACCTTTTTCACCCGCCCACGATCGATAAAATTGTTCACGTAAGTGGAGCCCCAGCCAATCTTCAACGTACTGTTGATGTTGCTGATGGAAACCCCCAACGATTCCGCCTTACGCTGATCGATGGTGATTTGCATTTGCGGACTGTCATCCAGACCGTTGTGGCGAACCCGGGTCAAACGCGTATCCCCAGCCGCCTGCGCCAACAGCGTGTCACGCGCCGCCATCAAAGCATCGTGCCCCAACCCTGCGCGATCCTGCAATTGCATATCAAACCCGGATGCGTTACCCAAACCGGAAATTGCCGGTGGCGTACTGGCGAAAACCCTCGCCTCATTGATACGGCGGAAGGCGCGCGTTGCACGCTCAACGATGGCACCTGCACTGTTTTTCGCACCGGGACGTTCATCCCAATCTTTCAGACGCACAAACAGCTGTACCACGTTCTGGCCGTTACCACCGGGACCGTTGCCAACGGCGGTAAACACAGACGCCACATTCTCTTTTTCTTGCGTCGGCTTTGTTGAATAATAGTGAGTCATGCTGTTTTGCCAAGCCAGTTTTGGTAGAAAATGCTTGTCCCCTCAGGTGTACAGTTTTCTCATGAGGCCTAACTGCATGATTTTGCGTTGCGAGGATCCGTCGTTTCACTGGAC
>NZ_JAHWCO010000441.1:0-3667 GCF_020054415.1 Candidatus Symbiopectobacterium sp.
CAGGTGGGTGAAGCCATGGCCATGGTCAAAGCGCTTAACCGGATCACGCTATTAGGAATGCCGAACAGTATTCGCATCACGTAACAATCGACCCGTATGGGGCGCAGTCATTTTACAGGTTCTGATTTATTCAACAAAGCCTCGAAATAGCTGTCTTCTTTGTCCATCACGTCAGCAAAAAAGATATTGGGAGATTTCCCACCCAATTCCAGCGTCACGGGCACCACATTGCGCGCCGCATAGCTCATGATTTGCTGCCCTACTTCAGTGGAGCCGGTAAACGCCACTTTCGCGATGCGCGGCGATGTCGCCATATACTCACCAATCTCACTGCCAGAGCCATTCACCACGTTGACCACGCCCGGCGGTAATAAATCCTGAATCAGTTCCATCAGCATCAGCACGGACAGCGGCGTCAATTTCGCCGGTTTAAGCACGATGCAGTTGCCTGCCGCCAGCGCTGGCGCTGGCGCCATTTTCCAGCAAGCCATCAGCAGGGGGAAATTCCATGGAATAATCTGCCCCACCACGCCCAGCGGTTCGCGAAAATGATAAGCGACCGTATCCTTGTCGATTTCGCTGATCGCCCCTTCCTGCGCGCGGGCACAGGCGGCAAAGTAGCGGAAATGGTCGATCGCCAGCGGCACGTCAGCCCCTATTGTTTCCCGTTATCCCAAGGTTACGCATACGCCAGCAGTTCCAAGTTCTCCTCCATGCGATCCGCAATCCGGTTCAGCAGCAAGGCGCGATCCTGTACCGACATCGCGCCCCACTCTGCCTTGGCGTTATGGGCGGCATCCAGCGCATGATCGACATCACGCATGCCTGATCTGGCGACTTCACACAGGGGTTGCCCGGTGACAGGTGTCAGGTGTCAGGTGTCAGGTGTCAGGTTAATGAAATAGTCGCCACTGACCGGAGGCACCTAGGTGCCACCAATAAAGTTGTCATAGCGCTTTTTCAGATTGAGGGGATAAGCATAGGTGCCGGGCGCGACCCGGTCTTCAGCAGTGTGATGTGCCATCGCGGTCTCCTGTCCTTCGCCGTAGGGTCACGCGGCCAGGCCGCGATGAAAACAGAGACAATATGCAAAAAATTGCTAACATCAAGGACGGTCTACCAAGCGTATACACAAATCGGCTTTCCTGCCGCGCTGTTTAGCGACTCTCCGAGGAAAAGCACGCTTTGCCCCCTTTTTGTGCCCTGAACCACAGGCAACACACCGCGTGCCACGATAAAACTCGCATCACACCCGGTGGGGTGAAATAATGGTTTTCTACTTCAGAATGAATATCTTATGGGGATATCACGTGGAAGAAGCGATCCCTGCGCTCGAGGGCGCATGCCAGCGAACGGTACGCCATCAAGGCAGCTTGTCTCAGGCCAAAACGGACTGGCTGGCGGAAGAAGTGCCCGTCGCGCTGGTGTACAACGGCATTTCCCATGTGGTGATGATGACTACGCCAAAAGATCTGGAAGCCTTTGCGTTAGGTTTTTCCCTGTCGGAAGGCATCATCACGTCACCACAAGAGATTTACGGCATGGACGTGCAGCCGGTCTGCAATGGTATTGAAGTCCAGATTGAACTCTCCAGCCGCCGCTTTGCCGGGCTAAAAGAACGCCGCCGCGCCATGAACGGCCGCACCGGTTGCGGCGTGTGTGGTGTCGAACAGTTGGAAGAAATCGGCAAGCCGGTCACACCGCTACCCTTTACGCAGACCTTCTCGCTGAATCACCTAGACGGTGCATTAAAGCAGCTCAAAGACGTGCAGCACATCGGCCAATTGACCGGTTCTACCCATGCGGCTGCCTGGCTTTCCAGTGAAGGGACTATTTTGGGCGGCTGCGAAGATGTTGGCCGCCACGTGGCACTCGATAAACTGCTGGGTGTGCGCGCTACACGCCCCTGGCACTCGGGTGCCGTGTTGGTTTCCAGCCGTGCCAGCTATGAGATGGTGCAAAAAGCTGCGATGTGCGGCGTCGAGATCCTGTTTGCCGTTTCAGCGGCAACGTCGCTCGCCATTGATGTGGCTGAGCGTTGTAACCTGACGCTGGCGGGCTTTTGCCGCCCAGGCCGGGCAACCGTTTATACCCATCCGCAGCGCCTGCTCGACAGCGCATGAGGCCACTGCGGATAGATTAATCTGTTTTTAGCTTAGGCAACAATGATATAACCGTTTGTTTTCCGAGGGCAAACGCTCGAACTCCGTGCGATGGCGACGCTAATAATCGTTTTCAAGATCATTTAATTAACTATAATGAACCTCATGATTACGCGACGCTAACAAACGGTTGTTTGTTAATCACTACCGCTTGAGGCGTGCCGTACCTGATTATCACGTGCGCGCTACAACCGAGATCAAGCACGCTCGCGATTATTTAGTAGTACAACTATGGAGATGATAAATATGAGTTATTCACTGCCATCCCTGCCTTACGCTTATGACGCGCTGGAACCGCATTTCGACAAACAAACGATGGAAATCCATCACTCCAAGCACCACAAGGCTTACGTCAATAACGCTAACGCAGCGCTGGAAAGTCTGCCAGAATTCGCTAGCCTCTCCGCAGAAGAGCTGATCGCCAGACTGGATAAAGTACCGGCCGAGAAAAAAGCGGTACTGCGTAACAACGCCGGCGGCCACGCTAACCACAGCATGTTCTGGAAAGGACTGAAACTGGGCACCACGCTGGGTGGCGATCTGAAAGCGGCCATTGAACGCGATTTCGGCAGCGTTGATGCATTCAAAGAAAAATTTGAGCAAGCTGCTGCAACCTGTTTCGGTTCAGGCTGGGCGTGGCTGGTCTTGAAAGAAGACGGCAAACTGGCCGTGGTTTCTACCGCTAACCAGGATAGCCCGCTAATGGGTGAAGCTATTTCTGGCGCTTCCGGTTACCCGATCGTCACACTTGACGTGTGGGAACACGCTTACTACCTAGAGTATCAAAACCGTCGCCAGGATTACATCAAAGCGTTCTGGAACGTGGTGAACTGGGATGAAGCGGCTGCACGTTTTGCTGCTGCCAAATAATTTGTCCTGACGACATAAAACGCATAAAACCGAAATAACATTTCGTTATTTCGGTTTTTTTTGCTTTCCACACGCTGACTCGATTCATCTTTCTTACATTTAAACAATTAAAAATTTTTTAAAGGCGCATTTTTCATTTATGCTGCCGGGGTTAACTCGCCGAAATCATGCTGTGTTTTGTGCTGCCTCCTTTGCGGCACACGATGCCTTGTATCCAGATTATGGCGATTAACACCGCATCAGATGGCAGTCCCTGCTGTCTGAAGTAGGCAGTCTATCCCATCCGGATTTTTACCATGGGAAGGTGAATACTGTTTGTACGGTGCAATACGGTACATAGCCACACGCTGACACGGAGCTTGTCTTGCTTTCCTGACGTGCCTTCAGTCTGACACCCTATCGCACAGCATAAGCTTGGCTTTGTTGAATAAATCAGAACTTGTAACGACTGCGCCCCATACGGGTCGATTGTTACGTGATGAGAATACTGTTCGGCATTCCTGATAGCGTGATCCGGTTAAGCGCTTTGACCATGGCCATGGCTTCACCCACCTGAGCATCGTAGTCTCTCAGACTTAGATGACCACCCAGAAGCCTTTTGAACCGGAACATGGCCGTTTCAGCCACTGAGCGCC
>NZ_JAHWCO010000509.1:0-1669 GCF_020054415.1 Candidatus Symbiopectobacterium sp.
ACCACGCGGTCTGCGACCTTGTTCCAGCTCAATTCGAACACTACAGTACGGCCATTCAGATCCAGCTTACGTTCCAGCTCTGGATGGATTACGCCAATGAAACCAACCGGTTCCCCTGCCAGATAAATCGCTGCGCTCTGGCCCGGATGCAACGCCGGATGTGATTCGGCTTTGAACTCAATTTCCGAAAGTTTACCTGTTAGTGACAGCAGCGCCTCCAAATCGCCTTTAAGATCATAGAAGTCAACCGTCTGACGCGCCAGATCCCAATGTTCATCATAGCGATTCCCGGTAATCACGCCAGCTAACATAACATTCTGAAGAATAACGAGTTTATCCTGACTATCAGGAACGAATCTTAAACCGCTTTCAAAGAGTCGCAGACGGCTCTGCTGGCGGTTTTGGTTATACACCACCGCACCAAGCAAACCGCTCCACAGCGACAGACGCATTGCTGACATTTCGGTGGAAATCGGGCTTGGCAGAATCAGCGCTTCTTCACCAGGATGAATCAGCGATTGCACTTTAGGATCGACAAAGCTATAGGTAATCGCTTCCTGATAACCGCGGTCAACCAGCAGCGTTTTCACGCGCTTGAGCGAAAGCGCCGCTTCACGGTGCGATGTCATGGTGAGCGGCGCATGGGTCGGGATATTGGGAATATTGTTGTAGCCGTAAACACGGGCAACCTCTTCCACCAGATCCTCTTCAATCTCCATGTCAAAACGCCAGCTCGGTGCTACTGCTGTCCAGCCAGCATCAGTGCGTACCACGCTGCAACCGAGGCGAGTCAGGATATCACTTACCTGTTCGTCTGGGACGACATGCCCAATCAAACGGTCCAGTTTTTCTCTGCGCAGCGTAATGGTTGCACGGGCAGGTAAATGAGCGTCATTGGTCACATCAATCACCGGCCCGGCATTACCACCGCAAATACTCAGCAGCAGTTGGGTCGCACGTTCCATCGCGTTGTATTGCAACGCAGGATCGACACCACGTTCGTAACGGTGCGAGGCATCGGTATGCAAGCCGTGACGGCGCGCACGCCCGGTGATTGCCAGCGGATTGAAATAGGCACACTCGAGCAGCACGTTACGGGTTTCACCGTTAACCCCAGAGTGTTCACCGCCGAAAATACCGCCCATTGCCAGCGCTTTGTTGTGATCGGCAATGACCAGGGTGTCAGCATTCAACGCCGCTTCATTACCATCCAGCAGCGTCAGTGTTTCACCTTCTTGTGCCAGACGCACCACAATACCGCCGTCTAAACGATCCGGATCGAAAGCGTGCATCGGTTGCCCTAACTCCAGCAGCACGTAGTTGGTCACATCCACCACTGCATCGATTGAGCGGATACCACAACGACGTAACTTCTCGCGCATCCACAGCGGCGTTGCCGCCTTCACATCAATACATTTCACCACGCGTCCCAGATAGCGCGGGCAAGCGTCAGACGCCTCTACGCGGATCGGGAAAGTATCGGAAACCGTTGCGGCGACCGGCGTAATGTCCGGTGCCGTCAGCGGCAGTTGGTTCAGCACCGCAACATCACGGGCTACGCCAATGATACTCAAGCAGTCGGCACGGTTAGGCGTCACGCTGATTTCGATGGCGTTATCATCCAGCCCGAGATAGGCACGGATGTCAGTGCCGATCGGCGCATCGAGCG
>NZ_JAHWCO010000101.1:0-3568 GCF_020054415.1 Candidatus Symbiopectobacterium sp.
CTCAGGTGGGTGAAGCCATGGCCATGGTCAAAGCGCTTAACCTGATCACGCTATTAGGAATGCCGAACAGTATTCGCATCACGTAACAATCGACCCGTATGGGGCGCAGTCGTTACAAGTTCTGATTTATTCAACAAAGCCCGGGGAAACGCGTGATAGCAGGGATTTTTTTCAACAACGAATCACCGGCTTTGTTGAATAATAGGTAATCATGCTGTTTTTCCATGCCAGTTTTGGTTGAAAATGCTTCTCATCTCAGGTGTAGACTTTTCTCATGAGGCCTAACTGCATGATTTTACGTTGCGAGGATCCGTCGTTTCACTGGGCTGCCAGCATAAAATCTATTTATTCAACAAAGCCCCCTGATGTATGGTCAGGATGCTCATGCGTCAACAGTATCAGGATATCATTGATATCCTGTGATGTTAATAAAGCGCGTAGCTCATCACTCTGGTGCGGATCGATAACAATGGCTCGTCCATTATCTACGATGAAATACATATTGGCGTTAATATAAGGATAGACAAAACGCCTCACTGTCACGCCGTTAACCGTACAAGTATACATGTTAATTTAATTTTTCAATAATATCTTCACTCGAAACTAAATTGTCTGCTTTAACATCCTTCTTCAGAGTGAATCCTGCCAATTGCTCGATCCACTCAGGGGCGAGACCCGTTCCAGGACGTTTAACATCGAAATCTTCGATTTGCAGCTGATGTCCTGCCGGTAAATCTCGAACAAAAACTACACTACGACGCATCTTTTCACGCTGAGCCAATTCTAGCGCAGAAACGACGCGAGTTTCGCTTCCCATACTCAGATAAACATTATTAGATTGATCAACCAACTGTTTCATCTCATCCGGTTCAATGGCCATGTTGTTATCCATCCCCATTTTGGTTTTATCCAGAGTAAGATGCTTTTCAATGACCGTCGCTCCTAACGCAATAGATGCCGTTGGAATCTCTATATCTAATGTATGATCAGAAAAACCGACGGGATAATCTTTAAAAAGTGCTTTTAGACCTACAATATTATTAAGATTAATCGTTTCCGGTGCGGCAGGATAAATTGACACACAGTGCAATAGAATAATTTGTTGATTATTCTGTGATGTAATGGCGTCGACAGCCTTGTGCACTTCTTCGATATCGGCCATACCTGTCGATAAAATAATAGGAACTTGCTTACTCGCGATGTATTTAAGATAGGGATAGTTATTCACATCCTGCGAAGCTACCTTGATAAAAGGTACTCCACATTTATCTACAAGAAAATCCACTTCATACCGAGAATAAGGCGTTGATGCAAATGCAATGCCTACGCTCTGACAGTATTTTGCCAGTTCTAATAACTCAATTTCGGCAAGAGAGAATTTTGAAATGATTCTTTTTGCAATCGGATTACTGTCATAATAGTCCTTTGAATAGAGCGAATCAGCAGACCAAGACTGGAATTTCACACAGTCACACCCAGCCATTTTAGCGCTATCAATCATTTTCCGCGCTATTTCAATATCACCATTGTGGCTTGAGTTAACTTCAGCAATAAAATACGGTCGGTTCCCACTACCAATACACTTTCCATCTTTTAACAACACATCAGGCATAGCAGACCTCTTAGCTAAATTTTATTGATCGATAGGGTCAATGATCATTTCTGATAAAAACAACGTACGATCAAGAAATGGTGCCTGATCTTCCAGTGGACGCTGGACGAAACGACCTTTACTGGTGCGAACATACGATGTATTAATATATTCTTGATCCTCAGGGCACATGACCTCACAAATAACGGGGCCATCGTGACTCAGAACACGCTCTATTGCTTCATTAAGATCTACAGACGTTTCCACTTTTTCATAATGAATACCAAAACACAGGGCCACCTTTGAAAAATCTGGACATGACACCCCATTATCCGCATCGGTGCCAATGGTGCGCGTTCTGAATAAATCAACCTGCCGTTTTCTGATTACCGCGTAACAATTATTATTAGCTACAATGATTTTAATAGGCAACTGGTGGGGTGCTATTGTTTGCAACTCCTGCAAATTCATCATAATCGAGCCATCACCAATCACCGTAACCACTTGCTTATGGGAGCTTAAATAGGCACCGATAGCCGCAGGCAACGCGTAGCCCATAGCACCTTGAGAAGCAGGATGTAAGCATTTTTGTTGTTTCTGGAACGAGATGGTTGTCGGTAAAATCAACTCTTCCAAGCCTGAGTCAGTCACAAAAACTGCGTCATCAGCCAAATGTTCCGAAAGTACATCAGCTAAATAGTACAGGTCGATCTTGTCGCTTTTTGTATATTTTTCTTCGCACTTTGGAAATATTTTTTTGTAATGAAGGCATTTTTCAGCCCAATCACTCCAGGTAACAAGAATGTTTCTCTGATTGATTTTTTCTAAAAAAACGCTCGCGTCAGATAATATTAACTTTTCAACCTTCAAGTTATCTTTGTGAAATTCGTTTTCATCGATATCAACAGCAACAATACGCGCCGCACGAGCAAATTTTTCCGGATTAGATCCCGTAGTCATTGATGTCATGCGAGCGCCAATGATGACCAATAGATCAGAATTTTGCATAGCAAAATTTGCAGCCCGGTTGGTTGCCATTGTGCCTACAGCACCAATGGATAATTTATGCTCGGACTTATAAATATCTGTAGCTGATGCGCAATATACAACAGGAATCGACGTTTTTTCGATGAAATCACTGAAAAGTGATTGTGCTCCCGCCGAGCGAACACCGCTGCCGATGACCACAACAGGCCGCTGAGCGCCAGCTAACGTTTCGCACAGCCAATCAATATCTTCATGTGAGGCACTTAATTTAGCTTCAGTAGGTGTATAACGCTCAAGCTCCTCTTCCTCAACGCGCATATTCTGAATATCTAAAGGGATATCAATCCAAACAGGTCCTTTGCGTCCATGCTGTGCCATATAAAGCGCTTTATCCATTTCCACTGCAATTTGGGTTGGATCATCGATCATTACTGCATATTTGGTAATTGGTTTTACCAAACTAATGATGTCAGCTTCTTGCTGGCCATAGGTTCGTATGGGTAATCCTGTATAACCAACTGTTTCTTTTAAAGTATTCTGCCCAGAAATAATGACCATGGGAATATCATCTTGCCAGGCACATAGCACAGGGGTTATCGCATTCGTCGCTGCACAACCGGTTGATACCAAACAAGCCCCTAATACCCCATTCACTTGGGAATAGGCCATGGCTGCGTAAGCACCAGCCTGCTCATGGTGAACGCAAACACAGTTAAGTGCCTGATGCTTAGCTGCGGCATCAGATAAATACAGGACACCTCTACCGGTCACCATAAATAGATCGTTCACACCCGATTGGTGCAGCCGTTGCATCACATAATCAGAGACGCGCATAATGAGAAACTCCTACGAGGCTTTGTTGAATAAATAGAACTTTTGGGTAATCATCGGAGCAGATCACCACAGTTGTTTCAAAATCAGGTCTCCATGGCAAAACAAAATTTTAAAATCACCAACTGGCCCTCTTATAACAAGGCCCTCAAGCAGCGC
>NZ_JAHWCO010000026.1:0-3850 GCF_020054415.1 Candidatus Symbiopectobacterium sp.
ATCTAGCCATACGGTTAGAGAACCGCGCTGCTTGAGGGCCTTGTTATAAGAGGGCCAGTTGGTGATTTTAAAATTTTGTTTTGCCATGGAGACCTGATTTTGAAACAACTGTGGTGATCTGCTCCGATGATTACCCAAAAGTTTTATTTATTCAACAAAGCCCCACCGGATACAAAGGTAAAATTGTATTGGCGGTGTTGCCTTCAATGGCGGTGGAATGGTTGCAGCAGGTGCTTGCACAGCACCATCGTGCACATCCTGATATCAAGGTTGAGCTGTTGGATACGCAGTGTGATCGCTGCCTGAAAGCTATTCTGGACGGACGCGCGGATCTGGCATTAACCGCAGGTCAGCCTTCTCCGGGCACGTTCAGTTCCCGGATGTTGTTTGCCGATGAGTTTTTCCTGATTTGTCACCGCAATCACCCCCTGGCACAGCGCCAGAGCGTTGACGTTGCCGAAGTGGCGCAGCACGCCTTTGTGGGCTTTTCTCAAGGGACCAGTATCCCTTCAGTACACCGATCAAATGATGGCACCGCACAGCTTTAACTACGTGCTTGAAGTGCGCCAACTGACCACCATGATGGGGCTAGTCGCAGCCAACTATGGGGTGAGCATTGTGACCGGTCTGACGCTGTTTCAGTTCCAGCACAAGGATATCGCGATTGTGCCGTTTCGCGATCTGTCGCTACAGCGCGGCATCTATCTGGTGACTGACAAAGAACGACAGCTGTCGCAATGTGCCAAAGAGTTCTATGAATTTCTGCTGGAAAAAGCGGAGAGTTTCACCCCTCTCTCAGCACCCTGACTCATTGTTCAAAAATGGTCCACAGGCAACTGGCTGGAAGAGAAACGCATCAGGGTTTTTTCTCCGGCCAGTCATCTTCTTTATCCCACTCGGCGTTGTTGTCTCTATGCGGAGGCAGCGCCGGTTTATTCTTGAGAAAGCGTTTATGGTCTAGGCGGCTCAGTTCTTTCATGCCGTTAATCACCATACCAACCAGAATAATCAGAATCACCCACCAGTAATCAGCCAGCCAGGACATGTTCAATCCTCATCGATCTTCACGATAAAGCGGGAAAAATATCAGGCAGATGCAGGCGTAGCCAGGTATCTCCCGCGATATCTTCATGTTGCCAGGCTTCCAAAATAACCTCGGGTGTCAACTGTTGCGCCGCCGGTCTGGACAAGGGCTGGTAGCTGATGTGCCAGAGTTCCACAGCAACGCCGCCGCGATCATGGGCAAAAGGTCGGTAAAAATCGAATTGCGCCATATGCGCAGTAAGCCAGTCGTTCAGTTCAGCGAAATAGCCGCACGCCTCATATTCCCAAGGCTCCAGTTGCAGACGAGCTCCTTGAGGCAGGCGTGACGGATCGTAGATATCAAGCTCGGTGCCCCAGTGATGGCGGCTGGCGCCCGGCAGGGCAGACCAGCGCAATATCGCGGCACAGCGTTCCGCCACGGAAAGCGTTGCTGCCACCAGCTGCTGGCTGTTTTTATCCAGCAACGGGCGCTCGCCGTTGAATTTTTGATTCCAGATGTGGCGCTGGCGGGCAAAGTCACGAAAGGTGCTGGCGGGCTGTAACTGAAAACCATCACGTGCAGCCGCCTGCTTTAAACCCGTGAAGGCAGTGAGGGCGGCCGGTTGCAGGCTGTGCGCCTCACCGAGAGGGACAAGGTGCTCACGGGTTTTCCACGTGAGCATGGCGTGCGTCATCATGCGATGAGCTGCTCCATAATGCGTTGATAAATAAGGCTTAGTAATTGCAGGTCCGCGGCGCTGACGCATTCATCCACTTTATGAATGGTGGCGTTTACCGGGCCAAGTTCTACCACCTGTGCGCCCATCTGCGCGATAAATCGCCCATCCGACGTACCGCCATTGGTCAGCAACTCCGGAGTGATTTCGCTGTAATGCTCAACGGCGGTCACTACGGCATCAACCAGATCGCATGGAGGTGTTAAGAATGGTTGGCCGGAGAGATTCCAGTTTAGCGTGTAGTTAAGCTGATGGCGATCCAGCAGAGCGGCTACGCGCGCTTTAATCACGTCGTCCGTCAACTCGGTGCTGAAGCGGAAATTAAACTGCACAAACAGCTCGCCGGGGATCACGTTATTGCTGCCAGTGCCCGCATTGATATTGGCAATTTGAATGCTGGTGGGAGGAAAAAAGGCATTACCCTGATCCCATTCGGTGCCCACCAATTCATTCAGTGCTTCCATGGCGCGATGTACCGGGTTGTCGGCCAGATGCGGATAGGCCACGTGGCCTTGTACCCCGTGTACCGTCAGATTGGCTGTAATAGAGCCACGACGCCCGTTTTTCACCACGTCGCCCAGTTTGGTGGTGCTGGAGGGTTCGCCCACCAGGCAGTAATCCACGCGTTCATTACGTGCCATTAACGCCTCAACCACTTTCACCGTGCCGTTCACCGCACTGGCTTCTTCATCTGAGGTGATCAAAAACGCCAGGCGGCCCTGATGATGGGGATTAGCCTGTACAAACCGCTCAGCGGCCACCACCATGGCTGCAATTGACCCTTTCATGTCTGCTGCGCCGCGCCCATACAAAAAGCCATCGTGCAGGGTAGGTTCAAACGGTGGATGCTGCCAGCGGCTGGCATCACCGCTCGGAACCACATCGGTATGTCCGGCAAACGCCAGCGTTTTGCCTTCACCACGCCATGCCCAGACATTCTCGGTATCGCCGAAATCCATTTTTTCAATGGTAAAGCACACCGCTTTCAGACGTTCAATCAGCAGTGCCTGACACCCTTCATCGCGCGGGCTGAGCGACGGGCGTTTAATCAGTTGTTGTGCAAGTTCTAAAACGGGGCAGGACATCTCACTCTTTCTCCGCGGTAAAGGCGTGGTAACTTTCGGCATTAAAGCCTAACAGGGCGCGCTCCCCGCTCACCAGCAGCGGGCGTTTGATCAAGGCTGGATGGGCCAACAGCAGCGCAATGGCGCTTTCGGCATAGATGACGGCGGCGCGCTCTGCGTCACTTAATTGTCGCCAGGTGGTCCCTCGCGTATTGAGCAACGGCTGCCAATCACCGACAAGGCGGATAAAGGCGGTTAGCTGCGTATGATCCAAACCATCGACACGGTAATCATGAAACTGATAGGCAATCTGATGCGTTTCCAGCCAGCGTCGTGCTTTTTTTATGGTATCGCAGTTTTTGATACCGTACATCATCAGCGTCATGGTGATAACAGTCCTTTCTCATCGGGAGGCCATTAAGGCGGCAGGTGAATGTGTCAGCATGCCGAAAAATGGCAGGGAGATCCAACGATGCAATCTGCTCAGAATGGGATCTTGTTCGCTTTTTATTCGACAGGAAAACGTTTCGCTGGTTAAAAAGTGAGCGTATACTAGCCGCAGTTAATTACTAGGCGGACATGATGATAGAAGTAGAAGTGTGTCACTGGAAAAACTTCATTGAAGAAATGCTACGTAAAAAATAATTATCGGTTACCTAGTTTTTCCCATTGATAGATTTGAGTACAGAACCAGGAACAACATTCCATCCAATGCAAAGGCAGTCAGAACGCTCTGACTGCTTTTTTTCATGGATAAAATGAGGAAATATTGAGTGTTTTACTCAGGAGATTGTGATTTAAAACAATAAGTAAATAATTTATGAATATATATTAATTAGTTATTTTATAATGTGTATTAGTCGCGACTAGATCTGACACTGTACCTTGAAAGGTTGAGAGTTACCGGTTTTGATATGGGTGTCTGATCCTTAAACAAAACGCGAGGTAACTCTCATGCTTCATACTAACAATCCCATTATCAAACACAAAGCCGGCCTGCTCAATCTCGCCGAAGAACTCGGTAAC
>NZ_JAHWCO010000307.1:0-10238 GCF_020054415.1 Candidatus Symbiopectobacterium sp.
CTCAGGTGGGTGAAGCCATGGCCATGGTCAAAGCGCTTAACCGGATCACGCTATTAGGAATGCCGAACAGTATTCGCGTCACGTAACAATCGACCCGTATGGGGCGCAGTCATTACAGGTTCTGATTTATTCAACAAAGCCCAATATAACGTGTGAACCCGTCACATACCGGTTTGGACAGGCTTTTACCCGTGGCCTGTTTCCCTAAACCAGACTTTCCCTGTCATCTGACGGTTCATGTCTCGCAACAACATTGATGGTTTATGAGAAGCAAAGATGTATCTGATGCGTGTGATATTTACCCTTTTCCCTTTTCTGTTCTCGCTTCCTTCCCTCGCTGCCCCAACGGATTCCGCCGTGGAAATGTCGAAGGAGTCTGTGCAGAGCAATAGGCAGGGCAGTTGGTGGCAAAAAGCCAAATTTAATCTGTCAGAAACCTGGTCGAATTCATCAAGTCAGTATCTCTATATCCCGGCTATCACCTGGCATAACCGCTGGACTTACGACAAAGAGAAAACCGACAAGTACAATGAACGTCCCTGGGGCGCAGGCTATGGTGTGTCACGTTTGGATGCCGACGGTGATTGGCACGGTCTGTACCTGATGGCGTTCAAGGATTCCTTCAACAAATGGGAGCCTATCGGCGGTTATGGCTTTGAGAAACGCTGTACGCCTACCACGAATCCGGATTTCCAATTGGGTGCGGGTTTCACCGCTGGCGTTACTATGCGGGACAACTGGCACTATATCCCGATTCCGGTGCTATTGCCGCTGGTCTCGGTGAACTATCAGCGCCTCTCTTTTCAGGCGACCTACATTCCTGGCACCTACGACAACGGCAACGTCTTTTTTGCTTGGCTGCGCTGGCAAATCTGATTGTTGGTATATAAACCAAATGTAAACAGCATTGGTCGAGGATTATGCAGAAAATGCGGTACAATGGCCCCTTATCGTTTTTACTAGGGTATCAGCGTGTTATTACTGGTCATTACCACCATTCTGTGGGCATTTTCTTTCAGCCTGATTGGCGAATATCTGGCGGGGCAGGTCGATAGCTGGTTCTCTGCCATGTTTCGTTTAGTGCTGGCAGCTGTGGTTTTTCTGCCGTTCCTGCGTTGGCGTGGTTATTCAGCCAAAGTACTGGGATTGTACCTGCTGATCGGTGTGATCCAACTGGGCGTGATGTACCTGCTGCTGTTCCGTAGTTATCTCTATCTCGATGTTCCGACGCTGCTGCTGTTTTCAGTAATGACGCCGCTGTACGTCACGTTGATTTACGATGTAATCAGCGGGCGACGCTTGCGCTGGGGCTATGCCTTTAGCGCGTTGCTGGCAGTATTGGGGGCCGTAGTCATCCATTATCATGGCGTCAGTGCGCATTTTTGGCATGGTTTTCTGCTGATTCAGGCTGCCAATATTTGCTTCGCCGCAGGGCAAGTAGGCTATAAACGCCTGATGGAGCTGCACCCGATGCCGCAGCACAGTGCGTTTTCCTGGTTTTATCTGGGGGCGGGATTGGTGACGCTGGTAGCGTGGGGACTGTTTGGCAACTTCACCAAACTACCCACCGCCCCGATACAGTGGGGCGTGTTGGTTTTCTTGGGGGCGATTGTCTCCGGCCTGGGCTATTCCATGTGGAACTACGGTGCCACCAAGGTGGATGCGGGCACGCTAAGTATCATGAACAACTTTCACGTCCCTGCCGGACTACTGGTTAACTTCCTCTTCTGGCAGAAGACGCCCGACTGGGGGCGTTTCGCGCTGGGGTCTCTGATTATCTTTGCGGCTTTGTGGGTACACCAGCGCTGGGTCGTGCAGCATACCGCACGGACGGCAGATGCGAACACGTGTGCTGGCGGGCAGAACGAATAAAGGCTTCAAGTACCGGCTGGCGCTGCTCTCCATCGCGTACCGCAGCGTACAGTCGGCTCCACAATCCTTCACCCAGCGTTTTGGTCACCACCAAACCCTGACGTTCAAAACCTTCCACTACCCAGTGTGGCAGCGCGGCAATACCCATGCGTGCCGCCACCATCTGAATTAGCAATAGGGTGTTATCCACGCTCTTTAACGTTGGACTGATGCCTGCCGGTTGCAGGAAATGACGCAAGATGTCCAAGCGCTGGCGCTGAACCGGATAGATCATCAGGATCTCATCGGCGAGATCCTCCGGTGAAATCGTCTCTTTGCTCGCTAATGCATGGTCTGGTGCCAGTACCAGTCTCACTTCAAAATCAAACACCGGTGAATAGTGCAACCCACTGCGCGGCAAAATGTCCGATGTCATCACCAGATCCAATTCCCCCTGTTGCAGTGCCGGTTGGTGATCAAAGGTGACACCGGATTTGAAGTCCATGTTCACCTGCGGCCACTGGCTGTGAAAATGCTCCAGCGCGGGCGTTAGCCACTGAATACAGCTATGGCACTCAATCGCCAGACGCAGCGTGGTCTGATGCGGTTCGTTGCATGCCTGCAACGCCCGTTGAATCTGGGGCAACACCTGATCGGCCAATTGCAGCAGGATTTCCCCTTGAGGAGTAAAGTGCAGCGGTTGGCTCTTACGTACAAACAGCCGAAAACCCAGACGCTGCTCCAGTTCACTGAACTGGTGGGAAAGCGCCGATTGCGTCTGGTGAAGCTGCGCGGCAGCGGCTGCCAGCGAGCCTGTGCCGCGCAGTGCTTGCAGTGTCCGTAAGTGTTTCAGTTCGATCATGAGAGTCCTTCACAATGGCAGTGAATAATTTGCGCTTGTGCATTATACAGTACCTGTTGATTATGGATATGTAAACATCTGGACGGCTAAATGAGGATTAACGATGGCAATTTTAAATCACACACTGGGTTTTCCGCGCGTCGGACTGCGCCGTGAACTGAAAAAAGCGCAAGAAGGCTATTGGGCAGGCAACCTCACTCAGGCTGAGCTGCTGGAAGTGGGCAAATCGCTGCGGGTACGTCACTGGCAACAGCAAAAAGACGCTGGCGTTGACTTGCTGCCGGTGGGTGATTTTGCCTGGTATGATCATGTACTGACCACCAGCCTGCTGCTGGGTAACGTGCCTGCGCGCCACCAAAATGCCGATGGCAAGGTTGATATCGACACGCTGTTCCGTATTGGCCGTGGTCGTGCGCCGACGGGCGAACCGGCGGCCGCCGCAGAGATGACAAAATGGTTTAACACCAACTACCACTACATGGTGCCCGAGTTCACTCGGGGGCAGCGTTTTGCCTTGACCTGGACGCAACTGCTCGACGAAGTGGACGAAGCGTTGGCACTGTGCCACAAAGTCAAACCGGTGCTGCTGGGGCCGGTGACCTACCTGTTGTTGGGCAAAGTGAAGGGTGACTCATTCGATCGTCTCTCCCTGCTGAAAGACATTCTGCCGGTGTATCAACAGGTGCTGGCAGAGCTTGCTAAACGTGGTATCGAGTGGGTGCAGATTGATGAGCCTGCACTGGTGCTGGAACTGCCACAAGAGTGGCTGGATGCCTTTAAACCGGCTTACGATGCGTTGCAGGGCTCGGTCAAACTGCTGTTGACCACCTATTTTGACAGCATCGGCCATAACCTGGATACCCTCCGTGCGCTGCCGGTACAAGGTCTGCATGTGGATCTGGTGCACGGTAAGGATGATGCCGCTGCGCTGCTGGCGCAACTGCCGGCTGATTGGCTGGTATCACTGGGTGTGATTAACGGTCGTAACGTGTGGCGTACGGATCTCAGCACCTGGTTTGAACGCCTGCAACCGCTGGTCGGGCAGCGTCAACTGTGGATCGGTTCTTCCTGTTCTCTGCTGCACAGCCCGATCGATCTGAGCGTGGAAACGCGTTTTGATGACGAAGTTAAAAGCTGGTTCGCCTTCGCATTGCAGAAGTGTGCTGAACTGTCGCTGCTGACGACGGCACTGAACAGTGGCGAGGGTGCTGCTCTGGTGGAATACAGCGCACCGATTCGTGCGCGCAGCACCTCAACGCGCGTTCACAATGCGGCAGTGACTCAGCGTCTGGCGGCGATCACCTCGCAGGATAGCCAGCGTCAACACGCCTATCCGGTACGTGCCGAGGCACAGCGTGCACGTTTCAATCTTCCCGACTGGCCGACTACCACCATTGGTTCCTTCCCGCAAACCACAGAAATTCGTGGCCTGCGTCTGGACTTCAAGCAAGGCCGCCTTGATGGCAACAACTACCGTACCGGCATCGCCGAACACATCAAACAGGCGATTGTCGAGCAGGAACGTCTGGGTCTGGACGTATTGGTGCACGGTGAAGCAGAACGTAACGATATGGTCGAGTATTTTGGTGAACACCTAGATGGCTTTATCTTCACCCAGAACGGGTGGGTGCAGAGCTACGGTTCACGCTGTGTGAAACCGCCGGTGATCATTGGTGATATCAGCCGCCCGGAACCGATTACGGTCGAGTGGGCCAAGTATGCCCAATCCCTGACCGACAAGCCGGTAAAAGGTATGTTGACCGGTCCGGTGACCATCCTGTGCTGGTCGTTCCCGCGCGAAGATGTCAGCCGTGAAACCATCGCCAAGCAGATCGCGCTGGCACTGCGTGATGAAGTGGCGGATTTGGAAAGTGCAGGTATCGGTATTATTCAGATTGATGAACCGGCACTGCGTGAAGGGCTGCCGCTGCACCGTTCTGACTGGCAGGCTTATCTGGCATGGGGCGTGGAAGCATTCCGTCTGAATGCGGCCGTGGTACGGGATGACACCCAGATTCACACCCATATGTGTTACTGCGAGTTTAACGACATCATGGACTCCATTGCGGCACTGGATGCGGATGTGATCACCATTGAAACCTCGCGTTCCGACATGGAGCTGTTGGAGTCGTTCGAAGAGTTCGAGTATCCGAATGAAATCGGGCCGGGCGTGTACGATATCCACTCACCGAACGTACCGAGCGTGGAATGGATTGAAGCGCTGTTGCGTAAAGCGTCACAGCGTATTCCCGCCGAGCGTCTGTGGGTCAACCCGGACTGCGGCCTGAAAACGCGCGGCTGGCCGGAAACGCGTCAATCACTGGCTAACATGGTCGAAGCGGCACAGCGCTTACGCGCAACCTAAACCTAACCTCACAAGGTTGGTATCAAACGCAGGGCGTTTCTCCCTGCGTTTTTTTTGCTTATTTCACACCATACTGCGCAAACCACGCCAGCATACGCTGCCAGCCATCCTGAGCAGACGCTTGATGGTAGCTGGGGCGATAATCCGCATGGAAAGCGTGTCCCGCCTCGGGATACACCACAATCTCCGCCGTGGCGTTGGCGGCGCGTAGCGCCTGTCGCATCAGCTCGACCTGATCGAGCGGGATACTGCCATCTTCTGCGCCGTACAAACCGAGCACGGGCGCACTGAGATCGGCGGCGATATCCACCGGGTGTTTCGGCGTGGTCAGGGTTTTGTTACCGGAGAATTTACCGTACCAGGCAACGGCGACTTTCAACTGCGGATTGTGCGCCGCATGCAGCCAACTGATTCGCCCACCCCAACAGAAGCCGGTAATCCCTATTTTGTTCGCATCGCCGCCTTGCCGCACGGCCCAGTTGGCCGTGCGATCAAGATCCAATAGCACCTGTGCATCCGGCACCTTACTGACCAGTTCGCTCAGCAACGTCGGAATATCATCATACTGATGTGGATCGCCCTGACGGAAATACAGTTCTGGCGCGATGGCAAGATAACCCTGTTTCGCCAGCCGACGGCAAACATCCTGAATATGCTGATGCACCCCAAAAATTTCCTGTACCACCAGAATGATGGGATAATGCCCATCACCTGATGCCGGTTTGGCGAGGTAAGCGGGAAGCTGCTCACCTTGGGACGGAATGGTGGTCTCACCCGCGATAATCCCTTGGCTGTCGGTGAGGATAGTTGACTCGGCATGGGGCGTAACAGCACGGGTCATCGCACGATCGGTTTGTCGGAGTTCCAGCGGTTCGGCCACTTTCATGGTGGTTGTTCTCCTCTTGAGCATAAAAGGGATTATTGGTGTGACAGCGCGCAATTTATAAGTGTATACCACTGTATTGGTTTCTTTTGGTAGTGAGATATATCACTGCTGTTAGGGTACTGATGCGCTAGGATAATAAACAGTACTATCTTGCCCATGATGAGGAGACGATTATGTCTGAATCTGATGTGTTCCACCTGGGGTTAACCAAACAGGGGCTGCAAGGGGCGACGTTAGCCATTGTGCCCGGCGATCCGGCGCGGGTTGAAAAAATCGCGCACGAGATGGATAACCCTGTGTTTCTGGCCGCGCACCGTGAATTTACCACTTTGCGTGCTACGCTTGCAGGGCAACCGGTGGTTATCTGCTCTACGGGTATTGGCGGCCCCTCGACCTCCATTGCGGTGGAAGAACTGGCGCAATTAGGCGTCAGAACCTTTCTGCGCGTGGGCACCACAGGTGCGATCCAGCCTGATATGAATGTGGGGGATGTATTGGTGACGACGGCGGCTGTGCGTTTGGACGGTGCCAGCCTGCACTTTGCGCCGCTGGAGTATCCGGCTGTGGCCGATTTTGCGTGCACTGCCGCGCTGGTTGATGCTGCGAAGGCCTCCGGTTTCCCGCTGCACATTGGCGTAACCGCCTCTTCGGATACGTTTTATCCGGGGCAAGAGCGCTACGATACCTACTCTGGGCGCGTCGTGCGACGTTTTCAAGGCTCAATGCAAGAGTGGCAGAGCATGGGCGTGTTGAATTATGAAATGGAGTCTGCCACGCTGCTCACCATGTGTTCCAGTCAGGGATTGCGGGCGGGCATGGTCGCAGGCGTCATCGTCAACCGCACCCAGCAGGAAACACCGGATGTTGCGACGATGAAGCTGGCGGAAACCGCTGCCGTTACGGTGGTGCTGGATGCAGCACGCCGGTTATTGAGTGCCTGAGTTTTCCGCCACGTATTGCAAGGAGTTGTATGACAACATCAGCACCACGCCATCCCTCTTTGGTTGCGTTAGAGGGCGGCATCAATTTCCGTGATTTAGGTGGATTATATACCGCAGATGGGCAACGTATTCGCCCGCGCAAACTGTTCCGTGCAGGCTCGTTGGATCAACTGAGTGCCTCTGACTGTGAGCACCTGGCCGGTGTTCCCATGTCGCACGTGGTTGACTATCGTGACCCGGATGAAGTGACGGCCAAGCATGATATTCTGTGGAAAGGCGCGCATTATCACACGTGTCCCGCCAACCCGATTCGCCACGAGGTCACGGCCAGTCTGGAGTCGTTGGGTTCAGATCAGCTCCCTGCGTTTGATTCACAGGCCTTTATGCTGGAACTCTATCGGCGTTTGCCTTTCAACAATCCCGCCTATAGTCAACTGGTTGCCCTGTTGCAGAGACCAGAAGAAGGGGCACTGGTGCAGCACTGTGCTGTCGGCAAAGATCGTACCGGCATCGGCTCCGCTCTGGTGTTGTTTGCGCTCGGGGTGGATGAAAAAACGGTGATGGAAGATTATCTGGTTACGGACATCACCCTTGCGCCTTTTCGCGAGCAACTGCTGACATCGCTGGCCGATACGCTGAATGAGAAAGCGCTGTCGCAATTCTCCTTTGTGCTCTCGGTTCAGGAAGCCTTTCTGGCGACCGCACTGCGAAGTATCAAAGAACGCTATGGTTCTATAAACCGTTGGCTGGCGACGGACTATGGGCTGGATGATGACGCGCGCTACCAATTGCAGCGTAAGTATCTGGCTGACTAAGTAAAGCAAGGCGATATCCCGCCTCAATGTGAGGCGGGAACAGAGCGGTGTTGCGGTTAGCCCGTGTTGCGCATACCCGCTGCCACGCCTGCAATGGTCACCATCAGCGCCAGTTCCACCTCTGGGCTGGGGTTTTCCTGCTCACGCGAACGGTGTAACAGCTCGGCTTGCAGCACGTTTAACGGGTCGGTATAGACGTTACGAAGCGCGATAGACTCAGCAATCCACGGCAAATCTGCCATCAGATGGTCATCGTTGGAAATTCGCAGCACCACGTTGATATCTGCCGCCAACTGGTCGCGCAACTCTTTGCCCAACGGCCACAGTTTTTCGTCGACCAGACGCTGATCGTAGTATTCCGCCAGCCACGGGTCCGCTTTGACGAACACCATTTCCAGCATCCCGACACGCGTGGAGAAGAACGGCCAGTCGCGGCACATGGTTTCCAGCGCTTTCTGCTGACCATTTTCCACGATTTTTTGCAACGCCGCGCCCACGCCCAACCATGCTGGCAGCATCAGGCGGTTTTGCGTCCAGGCAAAAATCCACGGAATGGCGCGCAGGCTTTCTACACCACCGTTAGGACGGCGTTTGGCCGGACGTGAGCCGAGCGGCAGTTTACCCAGTTCCAGTTCCGGCGTTGCGGCGCGGAAGTAAGGCACAACGTCGTGATTTTCACGCACATAACCGCGATACATATCGCAAGACACGCGAGAAAGCTCATCCATGATGTCGTGCCATTCCGGTTTCGGCTCTGGCGGCGGCCGCAGGTTGGCCTCAAGGATAGCACCGGTATAGAGCGACAAACTGCTGATGGTCACTTCCGGTAAACCGAACTTGAAGCGGATCATTTCTCCCTGTTCGGTGACGCGCAGGCCGCCTTTCAGGCTGCCCGGCGGTTGTGACAGCAGGGCGGCGTGAGCCGGTGCGCCACCGCGACCGATGGAGCCGCCGCGTCCGTGGAACAGCGTAAGCGCAATGCCTGCTTTCTCGCAGGTTTTGATCAGTGCGTCCTGCGCGCGGTATTGCGCCCAGGAAGCCGCCATCACGCCCGCATCTTTGGCGGAGTCGGAATAGCCGATCATCACCATCTGCTTGCCTTGGATAAAGCCGCGATACCAGTCGATACCCAGCAGTTGCTTCATCACATCGTAGGCGTTGTTCAGGTCATCCAGCGTTTCAAACAGCGGAGCGACTGGCAAGGCTAAGGGACAACCCGCTTCTTTTAACAGCAGGTGCACGGCCAGCACGTCGGATGGTGTGTGCGCCATGGAGATCACGTAAGCGGCGATAGAGCCCTGCGGCGCTTCGGCGATCACCTTGCAGATATCCAGCACTTCTTTGGTTTCTGCGCTCGGTTCCCACTGACGGTGCAACAACGGACGTTTGGAACTTAATTCTCGAATCAGGAACGCCTGCTTGTCGGATTCAGACCAGCTTTCGTAGTCGCCCAGCCCAAGGTAGCGGGTGATTTCCGCTAGTGCTTCCGTATGACGCGTACTTTCCTGACGCGCATCGATACGTACCAACGGCACGCCGAAACAGCGCACACGGCGCAGGGTATCGAGCAGTTAGCCGTCGGCGATAATGCCCATGCCATAGGCATGTAGCGATTGGTAACACGCGTGCAGCGGTTCCCACAGCTGTTCGTTGTGTTCCAGCAGATCGTGCGGACGCAGCGTGCGCTCGCCCTTCAGGCTGCCCCCAAGGTAAGTCAGGGTCGCGTTAAGCTGCGCACACAGGGATTTCATAGTAACGCGATAGGGTTCCTGAACCTCTTCCCCTTCTGCGATACCGGCGCGCTCACGCAGCACCGGTGTGCATTCCGACATGGAAAGCTCGGACACCAGTACCTGAATATCACGCAAAGACAGGTCTACTGCTTTCCAACGGCTCAGCAGCAGGACGTGACGGGTAATTTTGGCGGTCACATTTGGGTTGCCGTCGCGGTCGCCACCCATCCAGGAGGTGAAGCGTACGGGGACAGAATCCACCGGCAGGCGGAAACCAAAGGATTTTTCCAACTGCTCATCCAGCTCGCGCAGGAAGGCTGGCACCCCTTCCCACAGGCTGTTTTCCACCACGGCAAAGCCCCATTTGGCTTCGTCTACGGGGGTTGGGCGGATCTTACGGATCTCATCCGTATGCCACGACTGGGCGATCAACTGACGCAGACGGCGCATGATCTGGTTGCGCTCATAGTCTGCCAGATCGTTGTGATCGAGCTGTTTCAGGCAGTTGTTTACCTCAACCAGCTTATGAATCAGTGTGCGACGGGTAATTTCTGTCGGGTGCGCGGTCAGCACCAGTTCAATGGAGAGCGTCTCCACCGCGTCACGAATATCGCGTTCGCTTAAGTGTGCCTGCGCTTTCAGACGGCTTTGTTGAATAAATCAGAACTTGTAACGACTGCGCCCCATACGGGTCGATTGTTACGTGATGCGAATACTGTTCGGCATTCCTAATAGCGTGATCCGGTTAAGCGCTTTGACCATGGACATGGCTTCACCCACCTGAG
>NZ_JAHWCO010000553.1:0-1332 GCF_020054415.1 Candidatus Symbiopectobacterium sp.
CACTGCGTAACCGATTGCAACGGCTCAATCGCAAGACGCTCGGATATTCAAAATCATCCGAAATGCACGATAGGATCATAGGTACTTACATCGAACGCGAGTACTACGTTTGATGCTACATCAACTCATTGAATACACGACAGATTCCTGCACCAGCGCCGCGTTTTGCTGCACCATGGAATCCAACTGTGCCATCGCCTTGTTGATCTCCTGAATGCCACGCATCTGCTCATTCGCAGAGTGGGTAATTTCCGACATTACGGTGGCCACTGTAGAAACGCCGCCGACAATCTCCTGCATGGTGTTGCTAGCCTGGCGCACCTGCGTAGAGCCAGAGGTCACGCCAACCACGGTCGCTTCAATCAGGGTTTTGATCTCTTTGGCTGCCTGCGCACTGCGTCGTGCCAGCGCGCGCACTTCAGAAGCTACCACGGCAAAACCACGCCCCCTGCTCACCCGCTCTTGCCGCTTCCACCGCCGCACTCAACGCCAGGATATTGGTTTGGAAAGCAATGCCATCAATCACACCGATAATATCGCCGATCTTGCCGGACGCGGCGACGATATCTTCCATGGTCACAATCACGTCCGAGAGCACTTTACCGCCGATGCTGACATCTTCAGACAGGATGCGCGCCTGACTGTTCACATGCTGTGCCGAACTGGCTGACTCGGTGACCGCCGCCGAGATTTGTTCCAGCGAAGCGGCAGTTTGTTGAATACTCGCCGCCGCTGACTCCGTGCGTGCAGAAAGATCGTTGTTGCCTAACGAAATTTCATCCACGGCCACTTTCACCGAGGCACTGATATCACGGATCTGAATCATCACCATGCTGAGTTTGTCGATAAAGACGTTGAATGACTAGGCAATCTGCGCCACTTCATCGGGCAAACGCTGTCTCAACTCGTTGTTACCGTTGCTGATGTCATCCATCGCATCGCGCACTTGCAGCAGGCGTTTAAGGGTTTTGGTAATGATGACGCCAACAACCAGCGAGCCGAGCAGTGAAATAATTACTAGCGTGATCACCGACGTAGTCAGCAGTGAACGCATGCCCGCCTTGGCTTTTGCCCTGTCGAGCGCCACCAGAATGTACTAGTCGGTGCCCGCAATCGGGGCCGTACGCACCATACGCTCCGCGCCGCCCATCTCTACGGTCACCGGATGCTGGGAGGTCAGTAATTCGCTGGGTCGTGTATTCAATGAGTTGATGTAGCATCAAACGTAGTACTCGCGTTCGATGTAAGTACCTATGATCCTATCGTGCATTTCGGATGATTTTGAATATCCGAGCGTCTTGCGATTGAGCCGTTGCAATCGGTTACGCAGTG
>NZ_JAHWCO010000570.1:0-1976 GCF_020054415.1 Candidatus Symbiopectobacterium sp.
CGCTGCTTGAGGGCCTTGTTATAAGAGGGCCAGTTGGTGATTTTAAAATTTTGTTTTGCCATGGAGACCTGATTTTGAAACAACTGTGGTGATCTGCTCCGATGATTACCCAAAAGTTCTATTTATTCAACAAAGCCCATCAGGACTGTGGTGATGGCCATATCTGAGTAGTGGAGCGGTCGTCCACGCCGTTCAGTAGTGTTTTTTTCCGTCCATGCAGCAATGGCTGATTCATCTAGCCATACGGTCAGAGAACCGCGCTGCTTGAGGGCCTTGTTATAAGAGGGCCAGTTGGTGATTTTAAAATTTTGTTTTGCCATGGAGAGCTGATTTTGAAACAACCGTGGTGATCTGCTCCGATGATTACCCAAAAGTTCTATTTATTCAACAAAGCCACCCTGATAAGTAAAGCTTGCGAGTTTCATTGTTCTGTTCCTGCGTACATCAATTAAACAAAGAAGTTGCCGAGTATCAGCAGCGAGACGGAGACGTTAATCGCGCCGCCGATACGCGTGGCAATCTGGGCGAATGGCATCAGGTTCATACGGTTGCCCGCGGTCAGAATCGCCACGTCGCCGGTGCCGCCCTGGCCACTCTGGCAGCAGGAGACGATGGCGACATCAATAGGGTGCATACCGATCTTTCTACCAACGAAGAACCCCGTGGCGACCAGTGCAGAGACGGTGCTGACAATCACCAGCAAGTTGCTGATGGTGAAAGCATTAACCAGTTCCTGCCATGGCGTAATCGCTACGCCAACGGCGAAGAGAATGGGGTAAGTGACTGAGGTCTGGAAGAATTTGTAGACGAACTGCGAGCCTTCCAGCAGGCGCGGAGACGCCCCGTTGCACAGCTTGACCAGCACCGCGATAAACAACATGCCAACCGGTGCAGGCAAACCAATCAGTTTGTGGCCGAGCATGCCGATCATGTAGAGCAGCACCGCCAGCAATGTGCCAGACGCAATGGCTGTGACATCAGTTTTGCCAGAAACAACAGGCTGTGAAGAGGTGGTATCTGCATTAGCACGATTCGGCATCAACTGGCCTTCACCGGTCAGATGCGGATAGCGTTTACCCAGTTGGTTAAGGCAACCGGAGATAATAATCGCCGTCAGGCCGCCGAGCATAACCATCGGCAGAACACGTCCCAGCGCAACGCCTTGGTCCATATGCATCAGCGTGGCATAACCGATGGAAAGCGGGATCGCCCCTTCCCCGACACCGCCCGCCATAATCGGCAAAATGATAAAGAAGAAGATCTGGAACGGTTCCATCCCCAACGCTAGGCCGACGCCCATCCCCACAATCATGCCGACGATTTCGCCGCACAGCATAGGGAAGAATATACGCAAGAAGCCCTGAATCAGCACCGTGCGGTTCATGCTCATAATGCTGCCAACGATAATGCAGCAGATATAGAGATAGATAATGTTGGTTGATTTGTAGAATTTGGTGGTGGACTCCACCACGACATCCGGCAGCAGCCCGTAGTAGACCATCGCGGAGGGGATGAAGGTGGCGCAAATCGCTGCCGCGCCCAGCTTGCCGACGACAGGCAGGCGTTTACCAAATTCACCACATGCAAATCCAAAGAACGCCAGAGTAGCAACCATCACCACGATATCACTTGGCAGCTTACCGCCTAAGCAGTCAATGGCAATCAGTACGCCTGCCAGTAAGAATAGTGGCAGCGGGATAATACCCACTTTCCACGTATCCATAATGTGCCACCATCGCTCTTTTAGCGCCGGACATGGCATATTTATTGGGTCTTGAGGTACAGAGAAAGAATCATCAGTTGTGCTCATAATAAGCCCCTTGGTTATTTTTCACGGCTTTGTTGAATAAATCAGAACTTGTAACGACTGCGCCCCATACGGTTCGATTGTTACGTGATGCGAATACTGTTCGGCATTCCTGATAGCGTGATCCGCTTAAGCGCTTTGACCATGGTCATGGCTTCACCCACCTGAG
>NZ_JAHWCO010000209.1:0-7036 GCF_020054415.1 Candidatus Symbiopectobacterium sp.
GACACGCCTGTTTTGGATTAAAATGCTGATCGCTCCGGGATGCATCACCACGCTCTGGATTTAACATACTGATTTTACGTCAAGGGAATCCGCAGCCTTTATGGCTACGCAGCATAATATCTATTTATTCAACAAAGCCAATATCTATTTATTCAACAAAGCCAGCATGCGGTTGTATTTTTCCCACATTTTAGTCTGTGCGTTGAAGCCGTGAGTACCGGAATCGAAATGCGGGCAACGCCCTTCCACATGCACCATGAAACGAACAAAGCCGAGATAACGCGCTTCGGTCGCGGCATCAAAGCCCAAAAAGGCCAGGCGACGCTGATCCAGATCCTTGCGGTCTTTCAGGTTATCCCAAGAAACCTGCAAGGCATGGTGCATTTCCATGATATTGATGATGGTGCGGCACACGTCTTCACTGAGTTCGCCAAATTCCCGATCCAACTCACGCATTTACAGCCCATAGCCACGCTCGACGATGGTTTGCAGCCGACGATAGCGTTCTGCATTGTCCGGATCCATCATCGTCATCATTTTGTATTGATTCGAAAGGATCAATCTCTGGGCATTCGTCATTCCCATCGTGCACTCCTGAACCTCTATAGTACCGGCCTGACGCCGCTGACTCGTTTAACCTGATACCAGAATCGCATACCCAAAAGTGAGAAGATAGCGCTAGCCTCCGGTTTTTTGATTTAAAACAGAGGGGAAGGACAAAATAATGCTATTCACACGCATAAGGGTGAAAACGGTCACAGATCGTCTAAAAAGGTTTTGTCCAGCTGTTTAAAAGCACGTTTCAGCACGTCGGCCAACATCTGGTAAGTGGGTTTACCTTCAATCGGTGCCAGCGCCATCCCAGCCTCTTGCAGTTTAAGGCGAAGATCGTGAAACCATTCGGAAAGCGTTGGTGATAACGGCGATACCGAGCGGCGGCCTAGCCACCACAGCCCCTGTAACGGCAGACTACAAGCAAACAGTGCGGTCGCAACTGCTGGCCCCAGCTGGCCATCCAGCGCGATCTGCCAGGTTAAGGTGAACACGGCCAGCGGCGGCATAAAGCGAATACCGAACTGCGTAGCACGCACCACACGGTTTTCAGGGAAAACAGGCGCCAGACGTTTATCCAGCGGCCAGGTTTTCATATAATGTTGCCCGTAATGGAGTACACGCCATCCCCCGCGTTTATCAGTTGGTTGAGATTTCATGGCGACTCCTTTGTTACCGTTTCAGTTATTACCATTTTCGATTGCATCATCAAAATAACAAATAAAAAATAAAATTATAAAACAAGCCAGCAACTCTATTTGATAAACTTAAAATATATTTTGTGTTTGCCTGACGCTATCGGTATCCTACCTCGGCGTAGGTCGCCATCTATTACTAAAGTAGTCATGTCACTAAACCTACGTGGTCATGCTGCATGCCAGGATAACGATCCTTTCACCATCGTGCTTGATGATGAATGCCGTTTTCAACTGTATTAACTACAGCATAGGCAAAAAACAGGGGGACCATTGGTGCGGGCGCGACATTTATCGCCTTATTCTTCGCCACATGCTTTTCAGTACCGATATATCACCTTCGCACGCCGTGCATCCAGTATGCTATGCGGATAGGCCATATCGGCACTTTTTCATGCTCATGTCAGGGAAATCACACCGTGCCATGACGTTAGTCATAAATGTCAGCGGATGTTTAGGCTACGCTACGCGCTGTTTGACATTTGTTCACCATGTATAACAAGTAGGTACTTCCATGTCGAGTAAGTTAGTACTGGTTCTTAACTGCGGTAGTTCATCCCTGAAGTTCGCGATCATCGATGCTGTTAACGGGGAAGAGTACCTGTCAGGTCTGGCCGAGTGTTTCCACCTTCCTGAAGCCCGTCTCAAGTGGAAAATGGATGGTGCCAAGCAGGAAGCTGCGCTGGGCGCAGGCGCTGCACATAGCGAAGCGTTGAACTTCATCGTTAACACCATTCTGGCACAGAAACCGGAACTCTCCGCGCAACTGGTTGCTATCGGCCACCGTATCGTACACGGAGGCGAGAAATTCACCCAGTCTGCCGTGATCAACGACGACGTACTGCAAGGCATCAAAGATTCCGTGCCTTTCGCACCGTTGCACAACCCGGCTCACCTGATTGGCATCGACGAAGCGCTGAAATCCTTCCCGGCGCTGGCAGACAAAAACGTTGCCGTATTCGACACCGCATTCCACCAGACCATGCCGGAAGAATCCTACCTGTATGCCCTGCCGTACAAACTGTACTCCGAGCATCACGTTCGCCGCTATGGCGCACACGGCACCAGCCACTTCTTTGTGACCCAACAGGCCGCAGAAGCGCTGAACAAGCCAGTTGACGAAGTTAACCTGATCACTTGCCACCTGGGCAACGGCGGTTCCGTAACCGCAGTGCGTAAGGGTAAGTGTGTCGATACCTCCATGGGTCTGACCCCGCTGGAAGGTTTGGTCATGGGTACCCGTAGCGGTGACATCGACCCAGCAATCATCTTCCACCTGCACGATTCCCTGGGCATGAGCGTTGAGGCTATCAACAAGCTGCTGACCAAAGAATCTGGCCTGCTGGGCCTGACTGAAGTCACTAGCGACTGCCGCTATGTTGAAGACAACTACACCACCAAGGCGGATGCCAAACGTGCCATGGACGTGTATTGCCACCGTCTAGCTAAATACATCGGTGCTTACAGTGCGCTGATGGAAGGCCGTCTGGACGCCGTTATCTTCACCGGTGGTATCGGTGAAAACGCTGCCATGGTACGTGAACTGACGCTGAACAAACTGGGCATGCTGGGCTTTGAAGTCGACCACGAACGCAACTTGGCTGCTCGCTTCGGCAACGGCGGCAACATCAGCAAAGAGGGCTGCCGCCCTGCGCTGGTAATCCCGACCAACGAAGAGTTGGTTATCGCGCAAGACGCCCTGCGTCTCACCGCGTAAGACAAGTAATCCCACACCGTCAGCCAAGGCTGAGGGTGTGGTTCCTGACCAAGCTGTTTTTGACTCAGCGAGCAACCGTAAAGAGGTTTAGCCGTGTCCCGTACAATCATGTTGATCCCCACTGGCACCAGCGTTGGTCTGACAAGCGTCAGCCTGGGTGTCATTCGTTCCATGGAACAAAAAGGCGTGCGCCTGAGCGTGTTCAAACCGATCGCGCAGCCGCGTTCTGGCGACAATACGCCGGACCAGACCACCATCATCATCCGCGCAAACTCAGCCATCACTGCGGCTGAACCGTTGAAAATGAGCTACGTTGAAGCGCTGCTCAGTTCCAACCAGCAAGACGTGCTGATGGAAGAAATCATCGCCAACTACCACGAAAATACCAAAGATGCAGAAGTGGTGTTGGTAGAAGGTCTGGTGCCGACGCGCAAACATCAGTTTGCCAACGCGCTGAACTATGAAATCGCTAAAACCCTGAACGCCGAAATCGTGTTCGTTATCGCACTGGGCAACGACTCTCCGGACCAGTTGAAAGAGCGCATCGAACTGGCTCGCAGCAGCTTTGGCGGCAGCAAGAACAAAAACATCACCGGCGTTATCATCAACAAGCTGAACGCTCCGGTGGATGAGCAAGGTCGTACCCGTCCTGATTTGTCTGAAATCTTCGACGATTCCAGCAAAGCAGACGTGCCGAACGTCGATCCGAAACAACTGTTTGCCAACAGCCCGCTGCCGGTACTGGGCTGCGTACCGTGGAGCTTCGATCTGATCGCTACTCGCGCTATCGACATGGCAAAACACCTGAATGCCCGCATCATCAACGAAGGCGAAATTCAGACCCGTCGTGTGAAAACCGTGACCTTCTGTGCGCGCAGCATTCCGCACATGTTGGAACATTTCCGTCCGTGCTCCCTGCTGGTAACCTCTGCGGATCGTCCTGACGTCCTGGTCTCCGCGTGCCTAGCTGCCATGAACGGCGTTGAAATCGGTGCCGTGCTGCTGACCGGCGGTTATGAAATCGATGCCAGCATCGCCAAACTGTGCGAACGCGCCTTCCAGACTGGCCTACCAGTATTTATGGTGAACACCAACACCTGGCAGACCTCACTCAGCCTGCAAAGCTTCAGCCTGGAAGTGCCGGCTGACGACAGCGAACGCGTTGAGAAAGTCCAATACTACGTGGCTCGCCACATCGACAGCCAGTGGATCGAATCCCTGAGCGCCGCATCCGAGCGTTCTCGCCGTCTGTCTCCACCGGCATTCCGCTATCAGTTGACCGAACTGGCACGCCAGGCGGGCAAACGCGTTGTGCTGCCGGAAGGCGACGAACCGCGTACCGTGAAGGCCGCCTCTATCTGTGCCGAACGTGGTATTGCGCATTGCGTGCTGCTGGGTAACCCGGAAGAGATCCAACGCGTTGCTGCTGCACAGGGTGTTGAACTGGGCAAAGGCATCGAAATCGTCGATCCGGATGCCGTTCGCGAACGCTATGTTCCGCGTCTGGTTGAGCTGCGTAAGAGCAAAGGCATGACCGAAGTGGTCGCGCGTGAGCAACTGGAAGACAACGTGGTACTGGGCACCCTGATGTTGGAACAAGGCGAAGTTGACGGTCTGGTTTCCGGTGCCGTTCATACTACCGCTAACACCATCCGTCCGCCGTTGCAGTTGATCAAAACGTCTCCGTGCAGTTCACTGGTTTCTTCCGTGTTCTTTATGCTGCTGCCGGAACAAGTGTTTGTCTACGGTGACTGCGCTATCAACCCTGATCCGACCGCAGAGCAACTGGCCGAAATTGCGATTCAGTCCGCCGATTCCGCCGCCGCATTTGGTATCGATCCGCGCGTTGCCATGATCTCCTACTCCACCGGTAACTCTGGTGCGGGCAGCGACGTGGAAAAAGTGCGTGAAGCAACCCGTTTGGCACAGGAAAAACGTCCGGATCTGGTGATCGACGGTCCGCTGCAATACGACGCCGCAGTGATGGCCGACGTAGCGAAATCCAAAGCGCCGAATTCTCCGGTTGCGGGTCAAGCTACCGTGTTCATCTTCCCGGATCTGAACACCGGTAACACCACGTACAAAGCGGTACAACGTTCTGCTGACCTGATCTCCATCGGGCCGATGCTGCAAGGCATGCGCAAACCGGTGAACGATCTGTCCCGTGGCGCGCTGGTAGACGATATCGTTTATACCGTTGCACTGACTGCTATTCAGGCTACCCAGCAATAATCTCGGGTAACCGACTGAAGTGGTAGTACGTAGTACGCCACTTCAGTCCCCATCCCCTCGCAACGCAGGTTGCGGGAGGATTTTTTTACATCAATTCCGCTCACGCACGCAATTCGTCGTAGGACACCATCACATGTTCTTGAAAGGCTGGGCGTTGCATTAGTTTTGCATAGTAAGCGCGTAGATGCGGTAAAGGCTTACGATTGATCCCAATATCGTGGTAACGATACAGCACATGGCCAAACTGAATATCAGCCAGTGAAAATGCGTCCCCGGATAAAAATGGGTGGCTGGCAAGCTGCTGCTCGGCGATGTCGAGCTTTTGCTCAAAAGCGTTAACAGCAGTATCGATCGCACGAAGGTCACGCTCAGCCTCTGGTGTACGCACCACACGCCAAAATACAGGGGCAGTAAATCCAAGCGCAATATTCAATTTTGCCCATTCAGCCCAGCGATCCACTTCCGTTCTTGCTAATAAATCCTCGGGCCAGAAACCGCCCGTTGCGTAGCGGTTCGCTAAATATAGCAGGATAGCGCCCGTTTCCCACAGCGGTGGATTATCCCCATCCTGGAGCACGGGAACGGTGCTGTTAGGATTGAGCGCGCAAAATGCCGCTGTATCGGTTCCTCCGTATCGGTGTCCTACATCATGTCTGACAAACTGCAAGCCAAGCTCACCGACGCACCACATCAACGCTTGCACATTAGATGAGGTTTTCCTTCCCCAGATAATCAGCATAATATTTCCTTTTATTTGACCGATATATCTAGTGTAACCCGATGATTATCGGCCTGTCTGTTTTCATGGCAAGGTCTATTGACAGCGTACACGCAGACAAATAATCTCGAAACAAACAAAAAAAACAATATATTAGCGCTTCGCTATTCACTTCGTAAGGAACGCACAGCATGAATCTGGTTCACTATCTCGGCAAGAAGACGCTGGGGGTTTTAGCCTGCTACCAGCAGGGAAAGGTGGTGATGCACATTTGCGGCGTCTACCCGCGCACTAGCAATACACTGCGGGTTTTCTTCCCTAAAGGCCACGCGCTGGCCGTCGGTGATTTCTCCACGCTGCATCTTGATAATCGCACCGGTGTGGATCAGTTTGATGCCAACATTTCCGTTTATCGCGCCTCTTACAAAGGGCGCGTGGCGGAGGTGGATGAAGATTGGGTGCTGCTGGAGCAGCGTGAGTGCTAGGTGATGTATGGGCTTAGCTGCGTACTGGATATCCGCGCACCGGACTATCGCTATCCTCAGGATACACGGGAAGATCGCGCGGTGGCGTTTACGCCACTGAATGCGTTGCCAGATATGGAACACCATAATTTCACCAACAAGGTAGGCGTACCGGTCACCATGGCGCAAGAGCAACACCATACCACGGTTCTGGCGTTTATCTGTACTAGCTCAGACCTGATCCCACAATAAATCTTCCCCATCTCGTCAGTGTGCTACCAATTTCTAGGAAAAACTCTTAATTAAAAGAAAAATTAATCTTGAAAATTACATAATTTCCAACTATCTGTAATTCTGTCAACTGGACAGTGCACAGATGCTTGTTTATAGTTACCGGGAAAGAGAGGGGGGATAGAATGGCGAGTTTAGATTAACCGGAAGTGTGTCTTCTTTCGTTCCAGGCTTGTGAGTCTGTCTGTCAGACGATGGATCCATGGAGCTGTATATCCAGACTCTATTTTGATCGTTTGTTGAATCGTCTTTTCACGCATACGAGGTGTGTTCAAAAAGTAACGGGAATTTTCGTTTTTTGAAAAAAATATTTATTTATTCATCTACATTAATATTGTCGCCTTCAAAGTAGTCCCCTTCGCATACA
>NZ_JAHWCO010000287.1:0-1380 GCF_020054415.1 Candidatus Symbiopectobacterium sp.
AAAGGCCGAACACGCGTTTCATCATCAGGACTGTGGTGATGGCCATATCTGAGTAGTGGAGCGGTCTTCCACGCCGTTCAGTAGTGTTTTTTTCCGTCCATGCAGCAATGGCTGATTCATCCAGCCATACGGTTAGAGACCCGCGCTGCTTGAGTGCCTGGTTATAAGAGGGCCAGTTGGTGATTTTAAAATTTTGTTTTGCCATGGAGACCTGATTTTGAAACAACTGTGGTGATCTGCTCCGATGATTACCCAAAAGTTCTATTTATTCAACAAAGCCACACAGCAGACGTCTGTGGCTGGAATGGATAGCGATGGCAAAAGACGTTGGTGTCCCGCTACTAAGCAGCGCAGCCCGGACGTTACGTAAACGACTGTACGGAACCCTGAATGCCATGAAACACAGGGTATCAAACGGTAATGCAGAGTCACTAAACAGCAAGATAAGGCTGCTGCGGATCAAGTCCAGAGGATACCGGAACAAAGAGCGCTTTAAGGTGGCAGTGATGTTCCATTACGGCAGGTTAAACATGGGGTTATGAGTCTCCCACCATGATCGGGGAAGACCCATACACATACAGTAACACTAAGGATGAAACCCATCATGCGTGCGCACTCTATTCGTTCAGAACGTCATCAGCCAGCCTCACTGCACAGCGCCCCGATACCACGGCACACTGTTGCGGGATACGGCAGCGGTATCATCAGCGAAATCGACTACAGTGTTGAGCACCCAATGACAACGCTTCTGTTACTTCCCCTTTTGCAACAATTAGCCGCGCAGTCACGCTGGCTACTGTGGCTGGCCCCACAACAAAAAATTAGTCGCCACTGGTTACAGCAATCGAGTTTACCGCTGGATAAAGTTATTCAACCTTATCAACTCAATCCCAATGAAACCGTGGATGCCATGGAAAAAGCACTGTTAACGGGAAATTACAGCGTTGTCTTATGCTGGCTTGAGCACCATTTGACAGAAGAAGAAAGTATGCGTTTGAGGCAAGCTACCCAAAAAGGAAACGCCTACGGTTTATCATGAGACCACAGTGTATAAACGGAGAAGAGGATGGACTATTTTCTCGCCTAAAAATTCATTCAACGCTGTACCATTAAGTAAATTAAGAGTTTTATCATCTGCGTGTCGCCATCCTGATGTGTTTGACGCTAAAACCACGGATAAGCAGGTGGGGTGCGCGTCGACCATTACGGATAAACGTTGCGATTCGCCAAAATAAACTATTATTTGTATTAGTCGAGACTAGATCTGACACTGGACCTTGAAAGGTTGAGAGTTACCGGTTTTGATATGGGTGTCTAATCCTTAAACAAAACGCGAGGTAACTCTCATGCTTCATACTAACAATCCCATTATCAAACACA
>NZ_JAHWCO010000280.1:0-1231 GCF_020054415.1 Candidatus Symbiopectobacterium sp.
CTGAGCAGCGAATAGTCTGGACAATGCAGCGACAATTTAATCAGTTTAAAAATCGAGTCAACAAAGCCCTGTAAAGCCCTCAATGAAAGGCCAAACACGCGTTTCATCATCAGGACTGTGGTGATGGCCATATCTGAGTATTGGAGCGGTCGTCCACGCCGTTCATTAGTGTTTTTTTCCGTACATGAATCAATTGCTGATTCATATATCCATTCGGTTAGAGAACCGCGCTGCTTGAGGGCCTTGTTATAAGAGGGCCAGTTGGTGATTTTAAAATTTTGTTTTGCCATGGAGACCTGATTTTGAAACAACTGCGGTGATCTGCTCCGATGATTACCCAAAAGTTCTATTCATTCAACAAAGCCGCCATTTTGTAAACGGCCATAATACATGGTTCACCTCGAGTTAAAAATTTTTTCTGACGGGTAAAATTTTGCAGATTGGCGGTCAGATCGCATACACTTGGCTTAACACAGGAGGATCCGCTATGGGCCAAGTCGCATTTGATACTCAAGAGTTCGTCGAAAAGCTGGAAAGCTCTGGTCTTAATAGAGAGCAGGCCAAGGCCATAACCCTTGTCGTGCGTCAGTCCCATGAGGTTGCAGACCTTGCTACCAAGCGTGACCTTGAAGACGTGCGCAAAGAGATGCAAGCCCGCTTTGAAAAGACCGACGCGCATATAGCCGATGTCCGTAAGGACCTATCCGCAGAGATAGCCGATGTCCGTAAGGATATTGACGCTCGCTTCGAAAAGAATGAAGCTCAGATACAGGCTCGCTTCGAGAAGACCCAGGCGCAGATAGCAGATGTCCGTAAGGATATTGGTCAGATAGATAAACACCTAGATTTCGCTGAGAAACGATTTGACCGTCTTGAAATTAAATTTGACCGTCTGCAATGGTTCTTGCTGGCTGGTATTCTGAGTTTGTTGTTTAAAGACGTACTTCCGAAACTGTGGGGCGGTTAAAGATGTCTGGTAGTGATTTCTATCACTAGTTTCCATACCTCAAATGCCATGGCGAAGCCAGCGGTCAGACCAAACCCTATCACCCAGGATAATGTCAGCGTGGATAATACGAGAGCGAGTGTTTTATTTGTATTAGTCGAGACTAGATCTGACACTGGACCTTGAAAGGTTGAGAGTTACCGGTTTTGATATGGGTGTCTAATCCTTAAACAAAACGCGAGGTAACTCTCATGCTTCATACTAACAATCCCATTATCAAACACA
>NZ_JAHWCO010000418.1:0-31768 GCF_020054415.1 Candidatus Symbiopectobacterium sp.
TGAAGCTGCATCCCGGCCGTCAATGCGTTTTGTTCAGCCGAAAACTGAGGTTCAGCAGGCGATGCGAGCACTGCATCGGGTCAGGGAATCTCTTATCAGAGATAAAGTAAAAACCACTAACCAGATCCACGGTTTTCTGCTAATGAGCTGATGTAGCATCAAACGTAGTACTCGCGTTCGATGTAAGTACCGATGATCCTATCATGCATTTCGGATGATTTTGAATATCCGAGCGTCTTGCGATTGAGCCGTTGCAATCGGTTACGCAGTGTCAGATGCGCACACTCAATACGCTGTGTATACAGCTTGCTAACAATGTGTTTTACTTTTGGAAGTTCGTCGTTGTAAGCCCTGTAGCCATCCGTGTTTGCATGACTGACGACGTTAACGCTGATGGCCACTTTTGCCATAACCGTGTTTTTTCACAGGAGATGTCTGTTCACAAAACGGGCATCTTACATCAACTTTAGCCACTGTACTCCACATCCAAAACCGGACATTTTACACTGCAATCAACATATTGAATACACGACCAGTGTCTTGGTACTACAGTGCGCTTCTGGCGCAGGTTTACGGGTTGTCATCTCACTTCTCACCATGGATTGCCTGCTATCAACCGTAGCGGATCCCTCGACGCGAAAAAATATCGTCAGGTTATATTTTATGACTGTAAAGCAGAACGCCTGCTACCGCTCGCGCTTCTGCGCACGGTAAATAAAAGAAGAATAATGTGCCGGCTTATATTTTCCTGCGTGCTTATAGGCAGGATATGAATATTTATTGTGTGACGGAAAAATCCAACAAAAAGTGAGGAATAGCATATTACAGAGGTTGAAAGTGACAGATTTGAACAATGTATTCCTGTTTTATGAATGCAGAAATCTCAACGTTGCCGTTATTTTGGCTCAACGCATAGACGAATGTCTTTTAGCATAGCTTATAAAACATGATCTTGTCCGTAATAAATAAACATCATAGGTCTCTGTCAGTGAGTCAAGCCGGAGTTGGACTTCTGCAAGCAAAAGGAGAGTGAACCAGATGGCCAAAAAGGATGCGCTGTTGATCCCTTTATTGAGCAGGATACTCGATGTTCCCGAAGCAGCATTACGCGACGACAGGAATCTGATGCACTATGGTATGGACTCGATGCGCACCATGCGTGCCGCGACATGGTTACGGCGCGAGGGGATCGCCGTCACTTTCTCGGATTTTATCGGTAAACGGACCGTAAAAGAGTGGCGTCAGGTGATATCTGCTGCCGAAGCGTATCGCGCGGTGGCCGATGCTGATGCACAGCAGTGCGATACGCCAGGGTTCGAACTTGCCACTATGCAGCATGCTTTTTGGATTGGGCGTAACGAGCGGCAACAGCTTGGGGGCGTAAGCGCTCATTTTTATGCTGAGATGGATGGCAAAGCGCTCGATCCAGAACGGCTGGCGAGTGCGCTGCACCGCCTGATTCAACGGCATGACATGCTGCGGTTGCGTATCGATGAGGATGCGCGTCTGCACATTGCCCCAGATAGTCCTTGTCAGCTACAGATTAATGATTTGCGCGAACTGTCTGGGGAGCAATGCCACGGACGTTTGGCCGCATTGCGTCAGCGCTATACACATCAGCAGTTGGATATCGCCAATGGTAAGACGCTGATGTTGGCGTTATCGCTGCTGCCAACAGGAGACAGTCGGCTGCATATCGATTTAGATATGATCGCTGGCGATGCCGCGAGCTTGCGTATCTTGCTGCGTGAGTTGGCGCTAGGCTACCGCCAACTGGATTATGTGTTACCACCGTTGAGGACAAGCTATCGTGACTACCAACAACGCTGGCAAAAGAAGCATCAACACCGTCGTGAGCATGACAGAGCTTGGTGGCAAACACAGTTATCGCGCTTGGCAACATCACTTACCTTGCCCCTTCAGTCATCAGAAAAAACCTCACCGGTAACCGAAAGACGCTATCTGTGGCTGAATCCTACGCAGCAGCAGCAATTGACGACAATGAGTCACCAATCCGGGCTGAGCGTCCCTGTAGTATTGGCAACGATCTTTGGTGAGTGTATTGGCCTATGGAGTGGCGGGGCTCCCTTTCTGTTGAACCTGCCGGTATTTTCCCGTGATGAAGAGATAGAAGATGCCGATCTGCTGGTGGGGGATTTTTCCAGCTCGGTGCTGATTAGCGTTGAACCGGGGAGTGCCGCGAGCATTATCGAGCAAGCGCGTCAACTGCAAACCCAACTTCATCGGGCGTTGGCTCATACGGCGTGGAGTGGCGTTGATGTGTTACGCGATCTGTCGCGGCAACAGCAGAGCAATGCCAGCCTAGCTCTGGTGGTGTTTACCAGCGCATTAGCACTGGGCGATCTCTTTGAACCGCAAGTGCGCGCGGTGTTAGGAGAGCCGGTATGGTCTGTTTCTCAGGGGCCGCAGGTGTTGATTGACGCACAGGCTACGGAATACCTGAACGGCATAATGTTGAATTGGGATGTGCGTACTGACAGGTTTGCACCCGGTGTGATTGATGCCATGTTCGACGGGTTTCAGCAACAGGTACACGCGTTGCTTGACGATATAACGTGCTGGCAGCGCCCGCTGCCAGTGCCACCGCCGGTAGCACCCTGGCCGCCAGAGATTATCGAACCTGCCAGTGCGCCGACGCTGCTGCACCGGTTCTTCATGCAAGCTGAGCGAGAACCCGATGCCATCGCCTTGCAGTGGGGTGAGCACGGTGTGCTGCATTATGGAGAATTGGCACAAAACGCCTTGTGCATCGCACGTTTTCTTCAGGAGCAGGGCATCAAAACGGGTGACAGCGTCGCGATCAGTATGGGGAAAGGGCCGGATCAAGTGATGGCGGTATTAGGAACCCTGGCTGCGGGTGCAACCTACGTTCCCTGCGGTATCGATATTCCGCTGGTACGCCGCGAAGCCGTATACAGCCTGGCAAATGTAGCGTTGGTGCTTTGCGACTCTCGCCGTATCTATCAGCCTGAATGGCCGCAGGGGATTCCGGTGTTTCCGCTGGTGCAGGGGTTGCAGGCGTTGCCACTTGCGGCACCGGCCGAGGTGGATGATCAGCAGGCGATGTATGTCATCTTTACCTCAGGCACCACCGGCGAACCGAAAGGCGTCGCGGTTTCGCACCGAGCGGTTGCCAATACAGTGGACGGCGTTGATGCGCATTTCACTGTCACACCCAGCGATTGTACCATCACGCTATCAGCGCTTGATTTCGATCTCTCTGCTTACGATATCTTCTCCTGTCTGAGCCGCGGTGCCCGGCTTGCGGCGGTTGACGAACACCAACGCCGGGATGCCCATGAATGGCTGACTCTGATACAGCGCTATGATGTCAGCATCATCAGTTGTGTGCCTGCGCTGTTGGAGATGATCCTCACTGCTGCCGGAGACACACCATTATCTTCTGCCCGGCTGGTTATGTTGGGGGGCGATCGTATTCCTGTAGCATTGGCAGAGCGCTGGTGGCGGCGCACCGCGGGAGCACCTTTCGTCGGGTTAGGGGGCATGACGGAAGCCGCAATCCACTCCACGCTTTTCGTGCTGCATGCCGACGATCCGCGCTGGACGACGGTGCCTTTTGGTACACCTTTACCCAACATGTATTGCCGTATTGTTGATGCTTTGGGGCGAGATTGCCCGCCCTGGATGGCCGGTGAACTGTGGGTCAGCGGCCCAGGATTGGCGCTGGGGTATCATAACGATGCGGAGCGCACCGCAGAAAAATTTGTGGAGTGTGCCGGGCGACGTTGGTATCGCAGCGGCGACCGCGCACGCTATTGGCCCGATGGTACCATTGACTATCTTGGACGTAATGACCAGCAGATAAATATTCGCGGGCACCGTATCGAACCCGGGGAAGTGGAAGCGGCACTGATGCGCCATCCTGCCATTCACAACGCCTGCGTGACGGTGGTAACACAGGCGGCCCGTCAACTTTGTGCCACGCTGGTAACCGATGAAAATAACGGCGCCAGCGTCTGGCAAGGCTGGTTACAGCCGCTGCTGCCACGCTATGCCATTCCTGAACACTACGTGGTTGTACCCGTGCTGCCGGTAACGGAAAACGGCAAGACAGACCGGGCGAGCGTAGAACGCATCGTCGCGTCGCAGATTACTCTGGCACGCACCGCGCGCAGCGCCCCTGAAAACGATATCGAACGGCAGGTTGCCGCGCTGTGGGCCACGCTGCTGAACGTCGACAGCGTCAGCCGTGAGGATAATTTCTTCGTTCTGGGTGGTGACAGCCTTATTGCCACGCGTTTGATTGCGGCGTTACGCGAACGGCAACTGAGCGCACCCTTGCATGCCTTATTCACTTCCCCTGAGTTGCGCGATTTTTGCCATTATGTTCAAGCAGACGATGCCGTTTCACTGCCAGTGTTGGTCGCCGATGATGCCGCACGCTATCAACCCTTCCCACTCAGTGACATTCAGCGCGCCTTCTGGATTGGCCGCAGTGAACAGATGACGCTGGGCGGCGTTGGCTCGCATTTCTATATCGAATTTGATGGTAAAGTGCTGGATGTCGCACGCCTTGAAACCGCCTGGCAACAGCTGATCTCGCGTCACGCCATGCTGCGTGCGGTGGTGACCGACACCGGGGAGCAGCAGGTGCTACCCGATACGCGGACTTATCGCATTGACCGTCATACCGCCGGTGACGATGTTGAAGGCACATTGCAGACTTGGCGCGATACCCTGTCGCACTGGGTTTACGATGTGCATGAGTGGCCGCTGTTTTCCATTCATGTGGTGGATTATCAGCAAGGGGGTGATGCGCGCCAGCGGTTGATAGTCAGCATCGATAGCATGATGTTCGATGGCCGTAGCATCATGATCCTGTTCACTGAATGGGATGCATTGTACCGCAATCCGACGGCGACACTGCCCGCATTGCGTATCCACTATCGGGATTATCAATGTGTTCAGGCCGAGCAGGGTGCGGCGTTGATGCCACAGGCGAAAGCCTACTGGCTGGAGCGAGTGGCAACGTTGCCTGCCGCGCCCGCTTTGCCGTTGGCGGTGAGGCCTGAAACGATTGCTAAGCCCCGCTTCCAGCGCAGGCGCTACGTGTTGCCCGCAGAATCATGGCAGCGTTTTATGTCACAGGCGCAGCAGCATGGCATCACTGCCAGCGTGGCGCTGGCGGCGGCCTATGGTGAAGTGCTGGCGTACTGGAGTAGTCAGTCTGCGCTGGCACTGAATTTTACGCTGTTCGATCGGCAGCCACTGCATCCCGATATTAACCGTGTAGTGGGGGATTTCGCTTCCATCCTGTTGCTCGGTTATGAAACTGCGCAGGGGAAAGATTTTTGTCAGGCGACTATGCAGTTGCAGCAGCAGGTGGGGGAAGGGCTAAGCCACCGGCAGTTTTCAGGCGTGCAGGTGCTACGCGAACTGGCCCGTTATCACGGCCAAAGCATGCCTACGATGCCCGTAGTGTTTACCAGTGTACTCGGGTTGGAAAAGGATGCGTCGATGGCGCTGTCGGATGCGTTTCCCCGTGTGCACTACACGCTGACGCAAACGCCGCAGGTATGGCTCGATGCCAAAGTCAGCGAATCGCATGGGTGTCTGCTGCTGGAGTGGGACGTGGTGGAAGCCCTGTTTCCTCCCGGCATTATCGACAGTCTGTTTGCCACATACTGTCATCTGGTTGAAAGCTTGGTACAGGCGGACTGGCGCCAGCCGATATCGCTGTCGCTTCCTGTCGAACAGCAGCGCCTAAGGGCGCAGATCAATCAAACGGCGATGGATTTCGGTGATAACACCGCGCCTTACCTGCGCGTTTTTACTCAGGCGCAACGTGCCCCGCAAGCGACGGCACTGGTGTGGGGCGATCATGGCGTGATGCATTACGGTGAGATGACGCGTCAGGCGTTGAGCGTGGCAGCGTATCTGGTGCAACAGGGCATACAGCAAGGCGACAAGGTGGCCATTACCCACCGCAAGGGGGCGGCGCAGATTGTCGCGGTGTTAGGGGTGCTGGCGGCGGGAGGCTGCTATGTCCCTTGCAATATCGCATTACCGCTGGCGCGTCGTGAGCATATTTACCAGGCAGCTCAGGTGCGTTGGGTTCTGACTGACGATGTGAGCCTGACGAACCTCGATTGGCCTGCCGTGTCTTCCGTCGTGGCGCTCAGCACTGCGTTGGCCTGCACCCCGTTGCAAGAACCTATCATCCAGCCGGATTATGCGCCGATCTACGTTATTTTTACCTCCGGTAGTACTGGCGCACCAAAAGGCGTGGTAGTGAGCCATGGGGCGGTTGCCAATACCATTGATGCCGTCGCCCGGCGTTTTGATCTCAGCGTCAGCGATCGTTCCATTACGCTTTCTGCACTGGATTTTGATCTGTCGGCCTTTGATATTTTCACCTTCCTCAGCATCGGTGCTTCGCTGGCCGTGGTCGAAGAGCCTCAGTGGCGCGATGCGGCCGCGTGGACGATGTTGATGGCACGCTGGCAGGTTAGCGTTATCAGCGCGGTGCCTGCGCAGGTGGAGATGTTGACCATTGCGGCCCATGACCGGGGGGTGCCGCAGTCGCTGCGGCTGGTAATGGTGGGCGGCGATCGAATCTTGTACCCCTTGCCACATCAGTTATGGGCATTTGCACCTCAAGCGCACTTTGCGGCCCTGGGCGGCATGACAGAGGCGGCAATCCACGCTACCTGCTACATAGTCACTCCGGATGAACCATGGTGGCCTGCGGCACCGTATGGCGAGCCGCTGGCGAACATGCGCTGTCGGGTGGTGGATGGACAGGAACGCGATTGCCCGAATGGTGTGAAAGGGGAACTGTGGATCAGTGGTGCTGGGCTTGCGGACGGTTACATCGGTGATGCGCAACGCAGTGCGGAGAAGTTTGTCGTACGGCAGGGGGCGACTTGGTATTGCACCGGCGACCTGGCCTACTACCGCGATGACGGTGTGCTGATTTTCTGCGGGCGCACCGATGGTCAAGTCAAGGTCCGTGGATATCGTATTGAACTGGCGGAAATTGAAGGCGCTTTAACGCGACTGCCGGAGGTAGATGAAGCGGTTGTTGTGGTAGTCGAAGCCCCTTCGCAACAGGTAGCCGCTGCGCTGGTGTGTCCTGAGGCCACCGAGATGGCGAGCATCAAACAGGCGCTACAGGCGTGGTTACCTGAGTATGAAGTGCCTGAACACCTGATACGTATCGCCCGTGTGCCCTTGACGGACAATGGCAAAATTGAACGAGCCGCAATTTGTGACGAGGTGCAGTCCTATCTGAATGGACTGCGTGATGAACGGGCGGGGGGACTTCCCGTCGGCCAGGCAGAGCAGGTGCTGGCTACGCTGTGGGGCGCATTGCTCGATCTGGACACTGTTACCCGTGAGGCGAACTTTTTTGCTCTCGGGGGCGATAGCCTGATAGCTACCCGGCTAATCAGCCGCCTGCCCCAGGAGGGGTTTCATGGCTCGCTGGCGTCATTGTTTCGCCATCCGGTGCTGCACGCGTTTGCTGCAACGTTGCGGGACGTTACGCCCGAACAACAGATCCGTTTACACCACGATGTTGCGCAGCGTTATCACCCGTTCCCGCTGAATGACGTACAGGAGGCCTATTGGCTGGGACGACGAGACGGGTTCGTACTGGGCGGTATCGCCGCCCAGTGCTACCACGAATACGAACTGCAACACGCCAATCTGATGCGTCTTGAGCAAGCCTGGAACCAGTTGGTCACACGGCACGACATGCTGCGCTGCGTTATCGGCGAGGATGGTCAGCAGTCCATCATGGAAGAAGTTCCGTATTTTTACTTCCGTTACCATGATTTACGGCATTTGACGGATGCGTCAGCACAGTTGGCGCTGCTCAGAAACCGAATGGCGCATCAGACTCTGTCTGCAGGTAGCGGCAGGCTCTACGACATTACGTTGATTGACTATGGTGCAGGGAAATCGCGACTGGCTGTGTTGTTCGATAATTTGATTGTCGATGGTTTAAGCATGTTGACGCTGTTTAGTGAATGGTTCGAATGCTACCAAAATCCGGAGACCGAACTCCCCCCGCTGGCGATACAATTTCGCGATTATCAGTGCTGGCGCGCGCAGCAGGGGCAGACGGAAGAAGATATCGTCTATTGGCAGCAGCGCTTGGATGCGTTGCCGCCTGCGCCTGCATTGCCGACACGTATGCTGCCTGCTGCCATCATTACGCCACGTTTTCGTCGACTGGAAGCGCAACTCGAGCCCGCACTGTGGCGACAGCTCAGTGATCGCGCGCGTCAGGCGCGAATTACCCCTTCGGTGCTGCTCTTGACCAGTTTTGCGGAAACGCTGAGTCGGTGGAGTGGGCAAAAAGCGTTGGTAATCACCTTGACGCAGTTCGATCGCCAGCCGCTTCATCCCGATATCAACCGTGTAGTAGGGGATTTTACCTCGCTAACGCTGGCAGAGTATCACGCCGATAACGCCGAGAGCTGGCTAAGGCACGCCCAGCGGTTGCAGGAACAAGTGTGGCGCGATCTTGGCCATGCATCAGTGTCCGCTATTTCGGTACAGCGTGCGCTGGCACAGCGGACAGGCAATGAGATGCAATCCGCACCGGTGGTGTTCACCAGTATGCTGGGGGTGGCCTATGCGCTGACTAAAGCGGTGCCTTGGCCGAACTATACCAGTTCGCAAACGCCGCAGGTGTGGCTTGATCATCAGGCTATTGACTTAGCCGACGGTGTGTTGCTCAGTTGGGATTATCTGGAAGAGCTGTTTTTGCCCGACATGGTCGAGCAGATGTTTGCCTGGTACTGTCACACATTGCGCGCGTTAGCAGGCAACGACTGGCTTGCGCCGCCGATTAGGGATTTGCCCGTTGCGCAGCGCCAGATACGACTCCAAGCCAACACAACCGGTGGTCCGATGCCAAGCCATCGGGTGTTGCATGATGCCTTTTTCAGCCAAGCGCAGCAGCGGCCTGAGCGTCCGGCGCTGTGGGATAGTGTGAACGGCTACCTGAGCTACGGAGCGCTGTGTGAACAGGCGCTCACGGTTGCGGCCGGACTGCTACGCCGCGGCATCCACTCGGGTGATTGTGTCGCACTGTGCTTGACGCCAGGTAGCGAGCGCGTGGTGGCGTTGCTCGGTATCCTCGCAGCAGGGGCGGCCTACTTGCCTCTCAATCAGGCTCATCCCGCCGCGCGCCACGAACTGCTCTGCCGTAAGGGGCGAGCGAAGGCCGTCATCTGCGACAACGAACTTTCGTTCTCCATACCGACCTACTCGCTGGCTTCATTGCGTGACAACGCGCCGTTAACGGCACCGATCATTCCGTCGGACGATACGCTCGCCTACGTGCTGTTTACCTCCGGAACCACCGGGGAACCCAAAGGCGTGATGATTGAACACCGTAATGTACTCAATACGCTGGAAGCAGTGTGTCAGCAACTTGATATATCGGCACAAGATGTCTTTCTGGCCGTTTCCGCGCTGGATTTCGACCTGTCGGTGTTTGATCTGTTCGCTGCGCTGAGTGTGGGGGGCTTATTGGTGTTGGCGGAGGACTCGCCCCACCATGATGCGGACCGATGGTTAACGTTGATGTCTACCCACGGTGTCAGCATATGGAATAGTGTGCCGTCGCTGTTCGATATTCTGCACACCCTGGCTTGTGCGCGGCAAGTGACGCTACCCGACCTACGTATTGCCTTGTTGTCGGGAGATTGGGTGGATCCTGACAGCGGCGAGCAGTTGCGTACGCCCGCGCCGTCAGCGCAGGCGTTTGCGTTGGGCGGGGCCACAGAGGCCGCTATCTGGTCCACGATATGGCCAATGTCGTCACCGTTACCGGAAGGGTGCTACACGGTTCCCTACGGTTTCCCACTGAGGAATCAGCGCTTCCGCGTAGTGGACGCATTGGGCAATGACACGCCTGACTGGGTACCCGGCGAACTGTGGATTGGCGGATTGGGGGTAGCGCGCGGCTATTGTGCGGATGCGCGTTTGACGGCGTTGCACTTCAATGGTGATTACCCGTGGCGCTGGTATCGCACTGGCGATCGCGGACGCTACCGCCCAGACGGTGTGCTGGAGTTTTTAGGACGCATCGATAATCAGATTAAGTTACAGGGTCACAGAATTGAACTGGGTGAAATTGAATCCATCTTGCTGCGTCATCCACAGGTACGTCACGCGGTTGCCGTAGTGCAGGGCGAGGGTGCTACGGCAGGACTGCACGCTTATGTCCAGATGGATGCTGCTGAAGAAGAGATCAAGGCGCTTCTAAGCGCACTACACCATGAACTACGTATCACCTTGCCGGGCTATGCGATTCCTGGGGAAATATCGGCTGTTACCACCTGGCCGCTGACGCCCAGCGGGAAAATCGACAGGCGTCAGTTAGCCATGTCGTCACCGAGCTCAGCGTCCCACCAGATCAAGAAAATCAGTGAGTTGAAGCATACGATTGCCGCGTTGTGGCAACAACTCGTGGAAGGGCCACTGCCATCGGGCACGGATTCCTTCTTCCGCGCGGGCGGTAACTCGTTGCTGGGGACAAAGCTAGTCGCTCAGGTGTGCGAACGATTTTCTATCAATCTGACCATAAGGGAGTTTTTCTCTGACGCCACCTTATCTGGCCTGTGTGCCTGCGTTGAAAGGCATTTAGCCGACCGAGCTCGAATGGAGGAGGGATCGCTATGAATATCGCCGATTTTGTTGCCACGCTGGAATTAGAAGGCATCGAGTTGTGGAGCGAAGGGAATAATCTGCACTTTCGTGCGCCTGCTGGAACCTTGAGTGAAACGGTGAAAGAAGAGCTGCGCGAACACAAGTCTGCGCTGTTGGTCTATCTGGCAAGTAGGAATGAGAACGAGGCGATTCATTGCGATCGTCAGGGCCGCTTTACGCCATTCCCCCTAACGGAAACTCAGCAGGCGTGGCTGATCGGGCGTCACAGCGCTTTTACTTACGGCGGTCTGGCGTGTCGCGGTTTTCTTGCTGTGAGTTTTCCGCTGGCACTGGAGCACACGCGGCTGGAGCAGGCATTGCAGCAGTTGATTGCGCGCCATGACATGTTACGGGTGGTAGTGAAAGAGGAAGGCTTTCAGCGTGTCCTGTCAACGGTGCCTGATTTTGCGTTGCCCACCAGCGATCTACGCCATCTTGGCACTGAACCGGCGCAGCGCGCCGTGGAGCGGCTACGCGGTACCTTGTTGTCAGCCCCGGCCGACTACGCCACCTGGCCGCTGTTCGCGGCGCATGCGGTCCGGTTGGCCCGAGAGACGCAGTTGATGTTGGCTGTTGAACTGATCGCGTTGGATGCGGCCAGCCTCTATCTATTGGTCGATGAGCTTGCGCTGCTGTTATTCAATCCTGAACAGCTTCCCCCTGCACCGGATATTACTTTTCGTGACTGCGTTATTGCGCGGCGCGCCGCACGTGAAGGAAAACGCTATCGAGACGATCGACACTATTGGTTGGCGCGCCTTGATACGCTGCCAGACGCACCGCAACTGCCGCTGGCCGAAGCCGCGGCTGATGCGCCGTTTCTGCGCCGTCATCGACGGCTGTCGACGAGTCAGGTCAGACAACTTAGCGTACTTGCTGGAGAACATCAGGTGACGTTGAGCGTACTGTTGCTCGGGGCGTTTGCGCAGGTGCTGGCACTGTACAGTCAACAGCGTCATTTCACGTTAAATTTGCCCGTGTTTCGGCGCGACCAACAGCATCCCGATATCCAGCGCGTGGTGGGTGATTTTACCGACACCGTGCTGCTTGACGTTGATTTACAAGGTGCTGTTCCGTTTGGTGAGCAACTGCGTGTGCTCAGTCAGCGCCTGTGTGATGCGATGGATCACGCCAGCTACTCCGGGTTGGAACTGCTCAGAGCGCTTTCTCGACGTCGCGGGGAAGCCCAGTTAATGCCCGTGGTATTTACCAGCACGTTAGGGCAACGTGCAAACCGCGATGGGAAAAAGGCCTGCTATTACATTGTTCAAGGCATGACTCAAACGCCCCAGGTATTAATCGATTGCCAGGTGGTGGAACAGCCAGAAGGGATCCTGCTGGCGTGGGATTCGCGCGAGTCGCTGTTTCCCCCGGCTCTGATTGAGCAAGCGTTCGAAGTGTATTGCAGTTTTATCAATCGGTTAATTGAAGAAGGTGAGTGCTGTATGCAACAGATTCGCCCGGTGTCGCTGCCTGCCACATTGTTCCATGCGCGTCAGTATGCCAACGCGTCCTGTAAGATTTACCCGACCCAGTTACTCCATCAGGGGATTGTGGCGCAGGCTGAACGACGTCCCGAGTCTATCGCAGTTATTGATGAGCACGGTGCACTGAGCTACCAACAACTGCTGGCACAGGCCACTGGGCTGGCTGCACGGCTGCAGCAGGCGGGGCATCAGCCTTCGCAGCGGGTTGCCATTTTCTGTGACAAGGGGCGGGGACAGGCGCTGGCCGTGCTTGCAACTCTGCTGTGCGGGGGATGCTATGTGCCGTTTTACCTGAATCAACCGACGGCGCGCCGTGACCTTATGTTGCAAGATGCAGACATTGCTTGGGCCATTGCCGATGAGCCTACCTCGCTTCCCGCATGTATCAACGTGCTTGACTGGCGGTGTGAACCGCCAGTGCTCGATTTCACGCCGGTGTCAGTGGCACCTGAGCAGCCTGCGTACCTGATTTATACCTCAGGTTCTACCGGCACACCGAAAGGCGTCGTTGTGTCTCATCGGGCTGCCTGGAATACGCTGGCCGACATCAACCACCGCTTTGCCATGGGGCCGCAGGATGCGATGCTGGCGCTGGCTAATCTTTCCTTCGATCTCTCCGTTTACGACCTGTTCGGGGTGCTGGCCGCCGGAGGGCGTCTGGTCTATCCCCACGCTGCGCAGCAGGGCGATCCGGCGCACTGGGTGCTACAAATCCAGCGTCATGACATCACCTTGTGGAACAGTGTGCCGTCACAGTTGCAGATGCTGTGCGATGTCCGGCAACCGTTGACACCGCTGCGCGTGGCGCTAGTTTCCGGGGATTTGGTGCCGCGTAGCCTGACGGAATCGCTAGCGGCGTTACAGACATCTGCTGAGCTGTTCGCTCTGGGTGGGGCCACTGAGGCGGGTATTTGGTCTGTGTGCTGCCCGGTCAATACGCTTGAGGCGCACTGGACTCATGCCACTTATGGTGCGCCCCTCGCCAACCAGCGCCTGTACGTTCTTGACGATGCCATGAATGACCGTCCCGATTGGGTGGCAGGAGAAATCGCCATCGCCGGAGCCAGTCTGGCTGACGGATACTGGCAGGATGCCGAAAAAACCGCGCAACGTTTTGTTATCGCGCGTAATGGTGAACGCCGCTACCTTACCGGTGACCGAGGACGCTATTGGCCCGATGGTCGCATTGAATTTCTTGGTCGTTATGATCAGCAGGTGAAAATCCACGGCCATCGGGTGGAACTGGGCGAGATCACCGCAACGCTGCGCCAACATCCGGCAGTTGCGGATGGCGTAGCGCTGTTGACTGCAGAGGGGTCGTTGCACGGTGTGGTCGAAACTGCTGCCGGACAGCAGTCCGCCGTCACCTCGGTGACAGATGCCGCTCGTGACTGTGCGCAACAGCTTGAACGGGATATGGATGCGCCGGCGTTCACGGCGCTGATGGCAGCGGCGGACCGGGTAGCAATGCTGGCGATGGCAGCCCGCTTACGTGCCGATGGGTTATTCGGTACGGAAGAGGATCGTCACTCGTTGAACGAGATATATCAGGCAACCCACGTGGCGCAGACCCATCAACGCTTGCTGCGTCGTTGGTTGGATGCCTTGGTTGGCGCTCGGGCGTTAACGCGCGATGCGCAAGGTCATTACCGTGACCTGATTGCTAGCGATAAAGCGGCGCTTGATGACGCCTGGCAACAGGTTGACCGCCTCGAACAGCGTACTCGCTATGGCAGTCTAACGTTGGATTACATCAGGGCGTGTAGTGAAGATCTGGCAGGGCTGTTGCGCGGTGAGCGGGATGTGCGCGGGCTGTTGTTTCCACAGGGTGAACTGTCGACGGCGCAGGCTTCTTATCGTGATAACGTGGCGAGCCGCAGCATGAATGCCATTGCTATTGCAGCCATTACCGAATTTGCGAAGCAGTGCGATCGCCCATTGCGCCTGCTGGAAGTGGGGGCAGGGGTGGCGGGAACGGCCAGCGAGTTGGTTCCTGCTCTGGAGGCCTATGGTACTGAATACTGGTTTACCGATTTGTCGACGTTCTTCCTGACAGAAGCGCGTAAACACTTTGCTGACTACGACGGTATGCACTACGGACTGTTTGATATGAACCTGCCCGCTGCGTCGCAGGGGATGCAGGCCAATAGCATGGACGTCATCCTCTGCGCCAACGTCTTGCACAATGCGCGACATGCGGGCGAAGTGCTGGCCGGTTTGGCGCAACTGCTGACTCCGGGTGGCATTCTGGTGTTCATTGAACCGGTACGACGTCATAACTACCCGCTGTTAGTGTCGATGGAGTTTTTCCCCGAACTGACCGGGTTTACCGATCTGCGCGCGGAGACCGATCAGACCTTCTTTACTCGTGAACAGTGGCTCGATTTATTGCAGCAGGCGGGGGCGACGCTGCTTGACTGCTCACCCGCTGCGCACAGTGCTTTGGCAACGTCGGGACAGGGCGTCTTTATCGCTCAGTTTAAAACCGATCGCGCCGCGGTGTGCGATACACGCCTGCGAGCGTACCTGAAAACGTGTTTACCGGCGTACATGATTCCGACACAGTTGCATGTCTGGGATGCTTTGCCGCGCAATGCGAGTGGCAAAATAGACAGGCTGGCGCTAGCGAAAATGCTGGTGAGCCACGCGTCAATCGAGGCATCGCAGGCGCAAGGAGATGCGCTGTATGACGCATTGGAACATGATATTGCCGCCATCTGGAGCGATGTACTCGACACGGAAATCGTCACGCGGGACGCAGATTTTTATGCTTGTGGCGGCGATTCTCTATTGCTGTCGCGCATGATTGGCCGACTGCGGGAGCGCGTCGCTGCGGCCAGCGTTCTGACATGGGGCAGTTTGCTGCGTCACTTACTGCAAGAACCCACGTTGAAAGCCCTTTCTGCACGGCTGCGTCAGGTGGAAAAAACACAAACGGTGGTTTCACCTGAACAAGTTCCGCTGGTGACCTTATGGGAAACGGCGAGCGCGTCGACACCACCCTGTGTGCTGTTACATGCGGGAAGTGGCGATATGCAGCCCTACCGTTGCTTGTTGCCGGTATTGGATAAATCCTTCTATTCCCGCGGGATTGGGATTGAACTGCCTTCTCCGACAGCGTTTATGGCGTTACCACCGTCACAGGCGTTAGTGCGGCTGGCAGGACAGTATGTCGATGCACTGTGTGAACTCGGAGAGCGCTTCACGCTAATCGGCTACTGTTTTGGGGGATTGCTGGCAGCAGAAATGGCTCGTCAGCTCAGTGAGCGCGGCGTCGGTGTGCAACAATTGGTGGTGATCAGCGCTTGGCAGCCGCCGCGCGTGGACGATGCGCGTCTGGTTGAATATGTGTTTGCGCGTTCACACGGAGGATGCATGGAAGCGTTACGTTTGCCATCGGAATCGACGCTGGCAGAGGTTGTTCATCACGTGCTGCGCGAAACGCCGTCCCACATCCCCGCTGGTGCATTCGACCGCTTGCCAGAGGCCTATCAGCCCGTCGGCGACGCGCTGAGCCAATGGGCGATGAAACCGCTGAGTGAGCGACTGCGCGCCTTGCAAACCAGCGGTGATGAGCAGGGGGCCTACCTTGCTCCCGAAGGTGAAGTGCAGGCGTTTGCTGAGCGCCACGCGCTGTTCCATCATTGCATGGCCGCCGTGGGGGAACATCAGCCTGCACCCTGGACGGGAAAAACCGTGCTGATACGTAACAGTGCGAGCGATCCACTGTTGCCGGGTACGCCGCAGGATGTCACCGACTATTGGCAACGTCTTAGCCTTGGCGATCTGACCGTAGTGGACACGCCAGGCGATCATTTTAGTTGCATCACGCAGCAACACGCCGCGTCTCTGGCTGACTGTATAGCACGGCACGCCCGCACGGAGGAGGCGCTGTGAAGCGGTTTTGCATCGCTATTCTGGGGGCGACAGGCAGTATAGGACGAGAAGTTACCCACTGGCTAGGCGCGGCAGGATACTCATTACGTCTCGGAGCCAGACAGTCCGAGGCACTGCAAACGCTAGCGCAGCGGGTCAACGCGCAGGCTCAGGTGGTCGATCTCTATCAGCAAGAGGAACTGGATGCCTTTTGTAAGGGGTGCGCACTGGTGGTGAACTGTGCGGGACCGTCCTACCTGGTGCTCGATCGGGTTGCGCGCAGTGCCGCACTGGCTGGTGCACATTATATCGATGTATCCGGCGATGCACCGGTATGGCATTTGCTGCAACAAACTCCGACCAGCGCGCGGGGCTGGACCGCAGTGCTCTCGGCTGGCATGTTGCCGGGATTGGCCAATTTGATGCCTGACTGGCTGGGCGTGCAGCCTGATGATGCCATTACTGTATACAGCGGCGGGCGTGAAAGCGTACGCGGTGCGGCGGCAGGGGATCTGGTGCTGTCGGTCAACAATCAGTACGATACGATGGCGGCCAGTAGCTACTGGTATGGCGAAGCGAGCGCCTTCTGGGTCAAGGGGGAGCCGCATTTACGCCGGCTACCGACAGAATTGCATCATGATTTGGCGCATTTCCCCGGTGAAGTAACGCTGCTTCCGTTTCTCAGTAGCGATGCCGAGCGTCTGGCTTTACGTCATCAATTGCGCGAGTTGCGCTGGTATAACGTGTTTAGTGGCAGCTCCTTGCGTGAGACGCTGACCGGTTTACGCGGTTGGGTCAACAGTGCTGAACGCTTGGCGCAGGCGGTGGCACAGGTTGAACAGGCCAGCGAACTCGATCTGCTGGGGCACTCACCGTATTACCGACTGGTGTTCGATCTTATCCCCCACCACACACCGCGCCGCCGCGCGGTGATCTCCACCGACAGCAGCGCTGCGTTGACCGCCGCCGTTACGGTGAGCACGGTGAATGCGTTATCGCGCGGTGATATTGCCCCCGGTGTGCATTTCGCGGATGACGTCCTGATGGCGACACAAACTTTTAACGACGTTGTCCGTCTGCATCCGGGCACGCAGATTCGCCAATACCTGCCTGATGAACGCCTCGAAGAGGGAAAGCTATGACCAACAAAATGAAGGCCGTCGTGTGCGGCACCGCATTTGGCCGTTTTTATCTTCGCGCATTGGCGATACACCCGGACATAGAACTGGTCGGGATCCTGTCGCGCGGCTCTGAAGCTTCGGCACGCTGTGCGTGTGAGCTGGGCATCGCGCATTATCACGCGGTGGATGCGCTGCCGGATACGGTGACGCTGGCCTGCGTGGTGGTGCGCGCTGGGGTGTCCGGCGGTAGCGGTGCGGAGGTCGCGTGTGCGCTGCTGCGCCGTGGAATCCACGTTTTGCAGGAACATCCACTGCATCCTGATGAGCTGGCACACTGCTTTCGTACTGCGCATCAGTATGGTGTGCGCTATGACGTCAATGCGTTTTATCCCCATGTGCGTGCAGTGACGCGTTTCTTGCAGGCAGCGGCGTTGCTGCGCAAGCAACAACTGATCGCTTATCTGGAGGGGGGATGTGGCGCACAAGTACTGTATCCCTGGCTGGATATGGCGGCGCGGGCGCTGGGGCGTTTACAACCTTGTCGACTAACGCTGGCGCAGCCTGCTCAAAGCGGCCCCTACACCACAATTCAGGGAGATATCGGCGGTGTCCCGGTCACGCTGCGCGTGCAAAACCAGATCCATCCAGGGGATGCTGATAACCATGCTTTTTTGCTTCATCGGATGATGCTAGCTACAGAGAGCGGCGTTCTGACGTTGGCGGATACGCACGGTCCAGCACTGTGGCAGCCGCGCTTGCACACTCACCGCGATGCCACGCACCGTCTGGTGTTGGACGGACCGGGCACAGAACGCTTGGCGGCGCAGAGCAGTAGCACCTTGCCGGGCAGTGAGCCTGACACCTTTCGCGTGGTGTTCGATACCCAATGGCCACAGGCGATCAATCGGGCGCTGGATGCCTTTATCGCCAGTATCGGAAATCCAGCGTTGGCTCAGAGCCAATCCACCTGGACATTGAGCGTCACGCGCAGTTGGCACCAGATTTCAACCCTGCTTGGTCCCCCCGCGCTGATTGAACCCGCTACGCCACCTGAGGTGGCGCTGTGCCAGAAACTGTGCCAACAGGAGGCCGAATGACATGTCATTTCTTGCGTTTTTTTTCTCCGCCCTCGGCGTCGCAACCGCTGCTGGTTTGCCTGCCCTATGCCGGGGGCGGGGCCAGCGCATTTCGCGCCTGGGCAACGCTGTTTGATACGCAGATCGCAGTGGCTGCCGTGCAATATCCAGGACGAGAAGATCGTTTTACTGAAGCGACTATCGATGACATGTCACGCTTGCTGGCCACGCTGATGACTGAGTTTCAACACGATATTGCGACGCGACCCTATGCATTGCTGGGGCACAGCATGGGCGGTGCGATTGCGCATGAGCTGGCGGTCCAGTTGGAAGCGCAGGGCATGCCGCCGCGACATCTGTTTATCTCTGGTCGGCAGCCGCCCCGTTACCACCCGCGAGACAGCGTGGTTCATCGCAGCAGTGACAGCGATATTCTGGCCGAACTGCGTCGTTTGAATCCGCGCAACAACGCGCTGGTGGAGTCGCCGGAATTGGCGGCGCTGCTGGTGCCTATTATCCGCAGTGACTATCGCTTGATCGATAATTATCGACCTCATAACACGCCTGTGATTGGCTGCCCGATTGATGTACTTGCCGGACGGGACGATCCCGATCTTCCCGCCGATCAAGCCTGTGCCTGGGCCGATTACACCTCAGCATCGTGTCAGGTGCATATTTTCCCCGGTGATCATTTCTTTATCAATCAGCAACGGGATGCGGTGGTTGACACCGTGCAGCAGGCATTTCTCTCCTCGCTCACCCCTTGTACAAAAGGATAAACGATGGACGATTTCTACTCACCCGTAGCGGAATATTATGATCTGGTGGCCAGAGCACATTCAGAAGGCGATACCGTATTGCGGGAACGCCTTGCGGCCACCACGTTAAATGGTGAACCGATCCTGGATCTCGGTGCGGGAACCGGGCGCACGGTTGCAGCCATTGCCGATAGCGTGCCACAGTGTGACATTTTGGCAGTGGAACCTGCACCGGCCATGCGCGCCGTGTTGATGCACCGTGTTATCAACGATCCGCAGTTGCGTCAGCGCGTGACCGTGGTCGCAGAACCCGTGGATCAACTGCATCTGCCGGAAAAACTGGGCGCAGTGGTGGCCTATGGCGTATTGGGGCATCTGTGCCGGGAAAAGCGTCAGCAGTTGTGGCAGCTACTATTACCGCGCCTGTCGTCTGGCGCGCCGATTTTTGTTGAATTACTGCCTCTGGAAAAACCGATCGTGCTGCCCGCCTTTCCGCTCGCTTGTGAAACGGTAGGTAAACGGCATTACACCGCATCATTGCAAGGCGAACCGGGGCCAGACGATACTATGCTGCTGACGTCCTGCTGGACGGTACGCGGCGGGCCATGCCCGGCGCAGGTGATTCGTAATCAGAGCGTCTGGCACACATTTAGTCTGGCGGAACTTGCGCAGGAAGCGGGGTTGCGCGCAGAACGTCTCACCGCTCAGGCCGGGGTGCTTTATGCATAATAATGATACGCAGGATGCTTATCTGACCGATACCCGTTTGTACGATACCGATGCTCGGCGATTGCCGCCAACGCTTGCCTGGCCGCCGGACGTTGCCCAGCACTATCAGGATGTGGGCTACTGGCAAGCGGATACGCTATCCACCCATATTATCCGTTGGCAACAAGCCTACAGTGAACATATTGCCTTGATTGCCGAAGGGCACGCTTGGCCCTATTGGAAACTGATTGGTCAGGGCAGGCGTTTTGCCACTATGCTCAATCAACATGGGGTCTCTCCCGGTGACACGGTGTTGGTGCAGTTGCCAAATGGCGCTGATTTCGCCGTTGCCCTGTTTGCTTTATTGCTGATTGGTGCTGTGCCGGTATTGGTCGTGCCGACACTGTGTACCAAAACGGTACTTCAGGTGTCGGCGCAGGCTGGCGCCCGACGTTACCTGGGGAGCGCTCGTCTTTGCCAGAGCGAAAACGATGCGTTGACTACACAACTGGCTCAATACGGGTGCCGTACACTTTTCAGTGGCAAAACGGATCGCTTTTGTTTTTGCCAGGAGACGATGATCGCTGTACCGCCGCCCGGGGATGAGGCGGGCAACATTGCGTTGCTGTTGCTGTCGGGCGGAACAACCGGCATACCGAAACTGATCCCGCGCACCCACGCCGATTATGGTTATAACTTTCAGCGCTGTGCCGACCTGTGCGCGTTGAGTGAGCGGGATCGCTATTTGGCGGCTTTGCCGATGGCGCACAATTTTTCATTGGCGTGTCCCGGCGCGTTAGGGGTGTGGTCGCGCGGCGGTTGCGTGGTGGTTCCGGCCACGCCAGCACCGGAAGATGCTTTCGCAGCAATAGCCCGTTTTGGTATCACACTCACCGCATTGGTGCCGTCGTTAAGCCAATGCTGGCTGGAAGCACTGGACAGTGAGCTTCCTGATTTACGGTCGCTGCGTCTGATTCAGGTGGGCGGTGCCAAACTGGATTCCATTCGGGCTGGAGCGATGCTGAATTGTTTCGGATGCCAATTACAACAAGTGTTTGGTATGGCGGAAGGGCTGATCACTGCGACTAGGCTGGACGATACGCCGCACACCATCCTTACCACGCAGGGACGGCCGTTGTGTGAGGATGACGATATTCGCATTGTGGACCCCGCTGGGGTTGCCGTTTCCCCCGGTAACACGGGTGAGCTATGGGTGCGCGGACCCTATACGATTCGAGGGTATTTCCGCTCTGGTCCTTCAGGTGTGCAGTCGTTCACGTCTGAGGGGTTTTACCGTAGCGGCGATCGGGTCCGACGTTTACCGGATGGCAATCTTTGCGTCGAAGGGCGCATCAAGGAAACTATCAACCGCCACGGTGAGTCCGTGGGGGCGGGGGATATAGAGGATGCGTTGCGCATGCATCCTGATGTGCGTGACGTGGCCGTTGTGGCCGGCTTGGATGAAACGGTGCATGCGGTGGTAGTAGCCAAACGTTCACTGCTGTTGGCGGATTTGTGTGCTTTTTTGGAACAACAGGGCGTGCCCACATCGCGATGGCCCGACGCGTTGAGCGTGGTAAAAGCATTGCCGCTTACCCCAATGGGAAAAATCAATAAACAGGCACTAACGGCGCACATTCTCGGTCGTGTAAGGGAACAGGTAAAGGTAAAGGAACAACCATGATGGGATATCACAGTAGACGGCATCTGATTTTGCCTGAGGCTCAAACGCTGCCAGTTATCGCAGAACTGCTCAACCAATTGAAAGGGGAAGACCATTATGTCTACGAGCGTCAATCCTGCTGGTATCTCGCGTTAGGGCAACGAGCATCGTTAACCGTCGATGCCGCTGGCGAGCAGGCGACCACCATTACCGATAACTGCATCAATACCACACGCGTCAAGGGATCGCCTGCGGAGTATGCCCGTCGCTTTCAAGCGGCACATGGCGGTGAAAATCTGCGCATCTATGGCGAAGCGGGGTTTCACTATGCGCTTTGTGTGCAGGAACACGCATACAAACCGGGGCGCTGGCCGGTGTTGAACCTGATTGTTCCGCGTGATGAGCTGATTTTTTGCGATAACGGCGTCACCGTGTTAGCGGGGGATGCACTGCGTTGTCGGCAGTTGTCTGATTGGATATTGAGCGCCGTTGCCGTGGCGAAACGTCGAGGAGGAGATGCCCGACTGGCGCACGTTGCCGAACTCGCCTGCGATCATGGCGATTACTGCCAGCGGGTATGCCAGGCGATTGAAGAAATTAACGATGCTCACTACAGCAAGGTGATCCTGGCGCGAGCCATGCCTCTGAAACAATCGGTGGATATGGCAGCAACGCTGCTGCGTGGACGCCAGGCCAATACGCCAGTGCGCACGTTTTTATTGCGGCAGGGAGAGCGGGAAGCTGTCGGTTTTTGTCCTGAGTTGGTGATGTCCGTCGAACAGGACAAGGTGAGTACCGACACGCTGGCGGGCACCTGCGTAAAGCATCAGGATGCCGCGCCGCCAAACGCATTGCTGAACCATTCCTTAAGCGACGACAAAGAGATTGTTGAGCACGTCATGTCAGTCAGAGCGGCGGTAGAGGAAATGCAAGGACTGTGCCAGCCGGAGAGTGTAGTTATCAATGAGTTAATGTCGGTACGTCAGCGCGGCAACGTGCAACACCTTGGATCGCGCGTTAGCGGTGAATTGGGCTTCGGGAAGGATGCGTGGGACGCTTTTGATGCTCTGTTTCCCGCGATAACAGCCACGGGCGTGCCGAAACGTGCCGCGCTGTCGGCAATTGCCCGACTTGAATCATCCCCACGAGAACTCTACTCCGGTGCCATACTCTGGTTAGACGGCAAAGAGCATTTTGAAGCGGCACTGGTGCTGCGCTCTGCGTTTCAGGATAGCCATCAGCGTTGGTTACAGGCTGGGGCCGGGGTGATTGCCCAGTCGTCACCTATACGTGAATTCACTGAAACGCAGGAAAAGTTGGACAGTATTGCGCCTTATCTGGTCTTCCAGCAAAAAACGCGGTAAGGATGCAACATCGAGGGACTGGAGGAAGGGTTACATGTCATCAGTACAACACCTCTCATCGCTAAAACAATTAAGCGATTTGGCGCGTCATTGGGACTATGAATGTGAAATTGTCGAGGCAGAAAAAAGCCCGACCCATGAGGTCGCGTTAGAAGGTACGCTGCGGGCCGTGACGTTGCCGTATGGGATCGATCTTTGCCTTAACGACATCACTACCCGCGAAGAAGATTATCGCAGTGCCACGCTTAAACAGTGCTTGACCATTCTGTTGACTCTGGACGGTGACACGCCAAATTATTATCTGGATGATGGCCGTATGCTGGTGATGGAACTTGGCGTGGCCAAAGTGATTGCCACTCGCAGCCCACTCCGCCTCTGGTGCCGCAATCCGCGCGGCCATCATAGCCGTAGTCTGGTTATTCAGGCGGCACCACGGCGTATTGTTGATGGTGAGTTGGCACAGCAGATTGAACGCTTGCTAACGCATGAAGGTATTTACAGTTTTATGGTTCCGCATCACACCCTGACGTTGGCTGACAGCCTGTTTACTCTATGCGATAGTTGCGTGCCTGGACGTTTGCATATTCATAGCTGCGTGTTGGATCTGTTGGCGCAGGGTCTACGCGCCGTAGAACAGACGCCGTCCTTGATGCCTTACACCGTACCCTGTCGGGATACGGTGCGCATTTTAAAAGTCCGCGACAAACTGCTCGCCCAGTTGGATAACAATCACTGCCTGTGCGATTTGGCGCGTGAAGCCGGGATCAGCATCAGTGCGCTCAAAAGCAAATTTACTGCGGTGATGGGGCAATCCGTGTTCTCTTTCTTGCGGGAGCAGCGCCTAATGCGTGCGCGAAAAGGGTTGGAATCAGAAGGGTGGACAGTGAAACAGGCTGCTTATTATGTTGGCTATCAACATCCCAGCAATTTCTCTACCGCTTACCGTCGCAAGTTTGGTCGTTGCCCCCGTGACGCGCTCAACGCCTGATTCTGGCTACCGTCACAGCTATTTTGGCTTTTATCATAGTTAAGTTCGCTGGTGTGGCATCGGACCTCACCCTACACTCTTCGCGCCGAAAATAATTATTATTTCGTTTTTTTTGCTGCGTTGAGGGATGGACATGCTGAACAACAAGTACTCCTGTCACAAGCGAGTCGTATACCTGCTGTGCGTGTGCGCCGGGTATATGGTGATGATGTATGGGGCAGTGGCAGCAATGCCAGCCGATACTGTGCAACCCGCTACGGCGTCGGAAGATGACAGCGTTGTGTGGGTGACTGCCCGCAAAATCAAGGAAGATCCCCAGCGTGTGCCGCTCAGTTTGAGCGTGTTTGACAAACAAACGCTCGAAGACCGCCGTGTCGATGATATTACCCGGCTGATCCGTGAAGTGCCGAACATAGGCATGAGCGCGCTGGGCGATGGGCGCTCCACGCATCTCTCCATGCGGGGTGTGGGCACATTGGCGAAGCCCATCGGGCACGATGACACCTCGGTAGTCACCTACATTGATGGCGTACCGCAGCCTCTGTTTGGTTCTGATTTACGTTTTCTCGACGTTGAACGTATCGAAGTCCTGCGCGGGCCGCAGGGCACCGTGTTTGGGCGCAATGCCCAGGCTGGAGCCATCAATATCATTACGCGTCAAACGAGCGATGATCCCCTGCACACGCTGCGTACGGAAGGCGCGCTGGATCGGCGTTCCCAGAATATCGGGCAGTTGACGCTTTCTGGTCCGCTGCGTGACGGCACGCTGAAAGGCAGTTTTTCTGCTGCCTATGCCGATCAGGGCGGTGATGTACGCAATCAAGTCGGAGGATGGATGGGGCGGGAGCAGAATGGTGCAATGCGCACTACGTTGCTGGCAACCCCCGATGACATCACCCAACTAATGCTCGCGCTAAGCTATGGGCGCGATCGCCTGACACCGTCCAATTTCGTGCTGCAAGGTACGCCGAACTTTCCCATCGTTGCGCTGGACCCCAAAGGCTGGGCACATCGAGAAACAGGGGCACTGTCGCTAACCGCCAATCGCACACTGCGTACCCTGCAAGTGACCTCGGTTACCGCCTTCAATCGCTATGATTTCGACAACCTGACTAACAATTCCGAAGCACTTACCTATGGAACCTGGTTTAACCAGCCTAGCGCAGCATTTTTACCGGCACTTGACTGGAGCACCTATGACGAAAAACAGCGCAGCTTCTATCAGGAACTGCGGATGAGCAGCCTAGATAAGGCCCGAGTGGGGTGGGTCGGCGGCATGAATTACCTGCACGACGACTATCGCCTGATGAACGACTACACCACGACCTCTATGTTGGCACCGAGCAACGCCAGTTCAATGATCAATGGAATACGCAACAACCATTATCAAACGGACAGCTACGCGCTGTTTGGCGAACTGACCACCGCGCTGACGGAAAACGAAAAATTAAAAGGCACACTGGGATTACGTTGCACCCACGACAACAAAGGGTATAACGCGCATTTTCAAAATAATGGTCACCCGGGTAACGTTGCCGCCTTCGATCAGCAAGGAAGATTGCAATATGACATGGTGACCGGACGTGCCGCACTACACTATCAACTGACACGCGATGCCATGCTGTATACCAGCGTGGCGCGCGGTGCCAAAAGTGGAGGGTTCCCCAACTTCACCAATAATGCCCCCAACGGCATGCGGGATGCCCCCTATCAGGCGTCTTCGTCGTGGAGTTATGAGGTGGGAAGCAAGAGTCGTGTCGCTGGTGGGCGTGGTGAATGGAATCTGGCGCTGTTTTACAACCAGGTGCGAAACGAGCACCTGTTCGCCAAAGAAAAGAATTCGATGGTCTTTACACCACAATCTATCGATACCGCAAGCTATGGCGCGGAGTTGGACGGAGGATGGCAAGTGGCAGAGCACTGGCGGTTTGGCGGTGGCGTCGGATTCACCCATGCAGAACTGCGTAATGTGTCCACCAGCGTGGCTGATAAAACCGGAGCGCGTGATGGTTATCGTGTTCCTGCCGTTCCCTGTGTTACCACCTCGATGACCTTAGCATATTACGACTCAGCCGCCGAGTTTGGGATCCCTGACGCCAATGTGTTTGCACTTGTACAGCACCAGTTTATCGCTCAGCGTGAGGCGAATGTGAATAACAACTTTACGCTGCCCGCTTATCGCCAGATCAATCTCAGGGCAGGGTTAGAGTTTCCGTCATTGGATGTGTACCTGTTTGCGCAAAATCTGACGAATGAGCGGCACCAGTATACCGGAATAAGTTATATGCCCGGCGTGAACGTGGTCACTGTGGGACACGGGCGAGTGATCGGTGCCGGAATGAAAGTACACATGTAGCTGTTGTGCCGCACGGTGCAGCGTACGCTGGCATTATCAGGATTCAGGATTCGGATGAGAAAACAGAGAATAATACTGCGGGTTGTTGTACTTCTTGCTCTGCTTGTTGCAGCCGTTGGGTTCTTTTGGAGACATAGTGACGTCGCTGATACCACGCGTGATGACAAAACGCTACGTGTGGTCATGCTCGGCAGTCAAAATGAGACGCTGGAGTATGGTCAGGCACAAACCTACTTTCCGTGGGCGGTGATGGGAAACGTGTGTGATGTGCTGGTTCGGTGGCGCAATGGGCGGCTGGAGTACCAGTTGGCTACGGCCATCGAACCGAATGAGGATGCCACACGCTGGACGATACGCTTGCGCTCCGATGTTTATTTCTCTGACGGCAGTCGCTTATCGGCAACCGACGTGTTGACCAGCCTGCAGCAGTTGTCGCAGTCCATCGGTTTTGGCAGTTTTTTTCAGGACGTTGATTTTACGCAGAGTGCCGCAACGGGGGCATTGACGCTGAAATTACAACTGCGACATCCGCGCGCCGATCTGGTACCCGCGGTGCTGGCTGCAGCCAGCATGGTGTGGAAAGCCAGTCCGCAGGCCGGCTACTTCCCGGTGTGCAGCGGTCCCTGGCAGGTGAGTCTTTTTGACGGTATCAACGGTGCCGAACTCACGCGTAATCCGTATGCTTGGCAGCCAGCCGTGTACTTTGAGCGCATCGTCATTCGTCCCTTGGACGATGCGGCGGCGCGTGTCAATGCGTTGTTGAGCGGTGCCGCCGATTATGCGTTTGATATCCCCGTGAGCAGTGCGCGCATGTTGAACGGGCAGCACAAATATCGTGTGCTACGCAGCGGTATCGTCGGTGCCAGTGCCTTCTATTTTTCCATGAACACGCGTATTCCTCCCTTTAACGATGTCGAAGTGCGTCATGCACTGAAGGCACTGGTGAATCGCCAACAGTTAGTGGATGTGGTGCTGGAAGGGTATGGTTATCCGGGTAACGATCTGTTTGGTCAAGGTTTGCACGGCGGGAATACGTTAGCCTGGCCGATTAAACACGATGTCGAGGCGGCTCGTCAGGTATTTGCGCAAAAAGGCATTACCACATTGACTCTGGTGACGGCCGATTTGACTCCAGGGCTTAACAACGCAGCCGAGCTGCTGCGCCAGCAGTTGGCGGAGATTGGCGTTACGTTGACGCTGGTGCGGCTTAATCCGGCAGACTATCTCAGTGATATTCGGAGACTCCATCAAACACCGTTAATGGCGATGTTTGCGCTCAATCGCCCCTTTGTCGCAGCGCTACCCGTGCTGTTCGGTGACAATAATCCGTATAACTATGGAGGTTGGTATCCCTCCACGATGGCAGAGCGAGTAGCCCGCCTGCGCGCCACGCCCGAACCGTCGTTGCAGCAACCGCTGTTGCAACAATTGCAAAGGCAAGTCATGCATGATGGGCCCTACTTGGTGTGGGGGTACCGGGATCAATTGTCAGCGGCGGTTGCTGACTTGCAGGGTGTGGAATTAAGTCAGGGTGTACCGCTGTTTGCTGATGCTGACTGGATAAAATGCTCGCGGGCAAATGGTCGTTAATCTGAAGCGATTCTGCCTGCTGCGGGTGTTGACCACGCTGTTTTCGCTGTGGCTGGTAAGCATACTGACGTTTTACGCGGTGGCAACCGCACCCGGTGACGCGGTTAACAGGGCGCTGGGCGAGCGTGCAACTCCGTCATCGCTGGCCTGCTGGCGTCATCAATACGGTCTGTATAAACCGGTAATGGAGCGCTATCTGAGCTGGTTCAAGGGCTCGTTAAGCGATGAATGGGACCGTTCGTTGATGAGCCAGAGACCCGTTACCGACGTGATGCTGCCCGCCATGAAACGCAGCGCGACGCTGGCAGCCTGTGCAGCCGTTGTCATGTTGTTGCTGGGCTTCACCGGTGGGATTGTCGCGGCGCTCTGTCACAGGGCATGGCCCTATCGATGGTTATCTACGCTGGCCTTGGCTGGGCTGAGTATCCCTAAATTTGTGATTGCCACGCTGTTCATTCTGATCTTTTCCGTGTGGTTGGTGGTATTGCCTGCGGTATCTCTGCTGGCAGATACCTCCAGTATCGCCGAGCAGGTGCATAATCTGGTGCTGCCCGCATTGACTTAGGGCTGGTTGCCGGGTGTTACCTGCTGCGGATGGTGCGCGTCACGCTGTTGCAGCAGGTTCAGGCACTGTGGTTCATCAGTGCCCGATTAAACGGTGTGACGAAGGGTGCACTGTTGCGCGACTATTTATTGCCGAACACGGCGTCTTCACTTATCCCGATTGTGGTTGTCACCCTCCCTTATCTGTTTGGCGGGGCGATCGTGGTTGAGCGTCTGTTTGGCTACCCCGGACTGGGCAGCATGTGGGTTGATGCGTTTAATGCCCGAGACGGCGCATTACTTCAGGCGATTGTGATGCTGCTGGCGCTGAATACTGCTGTGTGCTTGCTGATGGCGGATATCCTTTCCACCTTGATAGCGCGGCATAGAACGGCATGAAAACGGTGTTGTTGGTAATGTTGTGCGTTCTGTTCGCGCCGTTTTTAGCACCTTATGATCCGGGGCGTAGCGTAGGATTGCCGTGGCAAGAGCCGGATGCGCTGTTTTGGTGTGGAACCGATGCGCTGGGGCGCGATGTGCTAAGCAGTGCTTTGCACTGCGGTGTTGCTATGCTGCTGTTTTCATTGATGGCAACAGTGGCTGCGTCCATTGCAAGGGCTTGTCATGGGGTTGATGCTGTTGATGTCGCCCGATCGCGGATATTCATTGACGGCACTGTTAGACAGTATCCTGATGTTGCCGCCGTTATTGATCGTGATGATGACCTATTACGCACTCTGACCCTCACCCCTAACGCTGTTATTCGCCATCATACTGCTTAACGCGCCTTTTACTGCACGTTTTATTCGCGCGTTGGCTTACCCTATGCTGGACAGTGATTACGTTATGGTGGCCCGTGCTGCCGGGGGTATGTTGGGAGATGGGGCAACGCGGCTTGCGGGAGCGTTTTATCTGTTTTCCTCGGCCAGCTTTCTTGGGATCAATGCCGTCTGGCAGGGGAATGACTGGGCCAGTATGGTCCGCGAGAGCCTGGAAGGGATGGCGCTCGGTCCCTGTGCCTTGTTCTCTTGCCAGCCGTCAGCATCGCCTGCGTTATGATGTTGATCAATCGAGCCGTTGACTGCCGGGGGCACAGATGACGTCGCCGGTGTTGCAGGTAGCGAAATTAGGTGTTGATGACGCAGCAGGTAACCCGGTGCTGGCTGGCATCTCTTTCTCTCTTTATGCCGATGAAGTCTTGGCCGTTGTCGGGTGCAGCGGGGCGGGAAAAAGTTCCCTGCTGCGTGCGCTGCTCGGAGAGCTTGCTCCGGGAATACGTAGGGTGGCGGGGGAGATCTTCTGTTGCGGTTGCGCAGTGCATGATGCCGATGTTGAGCGTTTACGACTGTTGCGTGCGCAGCAGTGCGCCTGGCTGGGGCAGGATCCGGCACAGGAACTGGTGCCAACGCAGCGGGTTGAGCAACTGTTACTGGGGTTTGTGCCAAAAACGCCTGAAGCATTAAGTGATGCTGTCACTTTGTTGCATGCAATGGGATTACCTGCGGATGACACCTTCCTGCATCGTTATCCACATCAACTGTCTGGTGGTCAACGGCGGCGCGTAGCGTCAATTCTCGTGCTGCTCAAGCGGCCATGATTACTCCTGTTGGATGAACCTTTCGCCGGTATCGATGACGCACAGCGCTACAACATGATGGCGTTGCTCAGGCGCTGGCAGCGACAGTATCGAGGTGCGTTGCTGCTAATCAGCCATGACGCGACCAGTGTGCGCGATCTTGCAACCCATATCCTGGTGTTACAGCAAGGGCAGCAGCAGGCATATGGCCGCATGACCAGCCTACTTGCGCAGGATGATGTTCCCTTGTTAAAGCAGTGGCAGGCACCGGATATTGCACCGATCGCGATGCAGGTCGCAACACGCGCGGCCCCGGTGCTTGAACTCGATCGCCTGCTGCTGGCTTTCCCGTGCTCTGGAAACCCGCTGCCGCCGGTGTCTTTGCAGCTTTATGCCGGAGAAATGATGGCATTACACGGGGTGTCCGGTGTGGGGAAAAGCACGCTGGCTAAAACCGTGATAGGCCTTCTTGCACCGCGACAAGGAACGCTGCGCTTGGCAGGGGAACCGTCGGCGACGGCAGTTAGACAGCGTCAACGTTGTCAACAGCAGGCGGTGGCGCTGGCAGCTAAACCCGCCGTCTTGATTTGTGACGAAGTCACTTCGGCGTTGGATGCGCTCACCGCCAGAAAAATTCTTGTGCTTTTACAAAGACTTTTCCATGAACATCATATGGCGCTGTTGCTGATCACGCATCAGGTGGAAAGTGTACGTGCGCTGTGCCATCGGGTGTCACTGCTTAGCCCAGCCTCGGGTATCACCCCTTCATTACCCCAGCAACAAGGAGAGCCCGTTAATGACGGAGCCGATAATCCCTCTATCGTCACCTACTGATTCGCTCGAGAGTATCAAACCAACGTCACTGTTAGCGCCTATTCGGAGGTGGATTGCGCTTGCCGCTCTGCTGCAAATGTTCTCGGCGGGGTTGGTATTGGTCCCGCTGGTTGAATTATGTGAATTAATTAAGGTGCTGATGAGTGCGTCGTTGACGCGGCATCAGGAGGCCTGGCACGTAATTATGCTGGCCTGCGTCTGTCTGGCTTCCGGTTTGGCCCTGCGCGGTCTGGCGGAACTGATTACCCATATGGCCGATAATCATTTGGATTTGTCGCTACGTCGCCAATTAGCGCAACGTCTGTCTCAGGCACCGCTCTGCTGGTTTACTGCACAGAGCAGCGGGCGGATTAAACAAGGGCTTCAGGATGATGTCACGGAGATTCATCATCTGGTGGCGCACGCCTTGCTTAATATCACCAATGCGAGCGCTACGTTGCTGTTTGTCTACGGCTATCTGCTGTGGGTCGACTGGCGCATGATGCTGGTTGCCCTGGTACCGCTGTTGCTGTTTATGGTGTTCTACAGGCAGGTGCAGAAAGGGTGTCAACACAAAATGTCGGAATACGGTACGGCGCTGGCACAGGTGAACCAATCGGTGGTGGAGTACGTGCAGGGCATCACCGTGGTAAAGACCTTTGGCCTCAGTGGTAAAGCACATCAGGCTTACTGTCAGGCTACATCGGATTTTCAGCGTTTTTTCCTAGATTGGGCACTGCCATTGATCACACCAGAGTGTTTGTCTGCCGTGATCATCGCGCCGATTACCTTATTGATGTTGATGTTGGTCGGCGGCATTGTGTTTATGCACCAAGGGATGCTCGAGATGACAGAACTGGGTCGTATATTCAATGAGTTGATGTAGCATCAAACGTAGTACTCGCGTTCGATGTAAGTACCGATGATCCTATCGTGCATTTCGGATGATTTTGAATATCCGAGCGTCTTGCGATTGAGCCGTTGCAATCGGTTAAGCAGTGTCAGATGTGCACGCTCAACACGCTGTGTATACAGCTTGCTAACAATGTGTTTTACTTTTGGAAGTTCGTCGTTGTAAGCCCTGTAGCCATCCGTGTTTGCATGACTGACGACGGTAACGCTGATGGAAACTTTTGCCA
>NZ_JAHWCO010000619.1:0-1877 GCF_020054415.1 Candidatus Symbiopectobacterium sp.
CATGGTCAAAGCGCTTAACCGGATCACGCTATTAGGAATGCCGAACAGTATTCGCATCACGTAACAATCGACCCGTATGGGGCGCAGTCGTTACAAGTTCTGATTTATTCAACAAAGCCCATTTTAATCCAAAACAGGCGTACCACAACAGCATTATTCCCTATTATTCAACAAAGCCCCCCAGAGGATGAAATCCGCCCACAAAGGGATTGTGTGGGGCATGTATGTGGCACCAGACTACCGAGGAAAGTGCGTTTCCCTGCAATTGCTCAATCACACCATCTCACACGCTCGCTCGCGGGCTCGCATATTATTACTGAGCATAACACCCTCCAATTTGGCAGCGTATCGCTTGTATCAAAAGGCCGGTTTTTGCCAATATGGACAGGAGCCAGATGCAATGAAACTGGGCGAAATCTATTACAGTGAACGCCTTATGTTCTTTCCTTTACGTTAGCTACGCGTCTTCCAGAGACAGAGCAAACCTTGCCTAAGTGGAAAGAAGCGGCAAAAATAACAAGCAATGTTGTAAGCGGTAAGTCCACATCACAGAGGAGCCTGCGTGCCATCTTCTTTCTTTAAATCATTGGGTTTTGCCAGTAAGCGCGTTCCTGATGCCTTAAGCGGGAGCATCACTATCGCGCATTCTGCCGATGCACTGTATACCTTGTGGCGCAAGCCGGAAACGCTGCCGGTGCTGATGAGCCATTTTGCAACGATCACTATCCTTAATCAGACGGACTCCCTGTGGCGCGCCAATACGCCGCTCGGCTCGCTGCTGGAGTGGCGAGCACGCATCGTGGAAGAGAAACCGGGAGAAGCCATGCATTGGCGTTCACTTCCTGGCGCACTGGTTCCGAACGAAGGGAGGCTGACATTCTCACCCGCCCCCAATGGCGAGGTTAACGTCACGTTGTGGATTCGATTTACACCACCGGGTGGATTGATCGGCAGAAAAGTAGGCCAGCTCTTCACGTTGTTTTCACAAGATATGCTGAAACAAACGCTGGAGCGCTTTAAAAAAATGGCCGATGAGCAACAATTGCCGTCAGCTTAACTCGCCTGAATACGCTGCCGCTGTTTGCTCTATCGCCAGAAGAGCAGTGCCCAATAAGCATTGGAGGCCATATGCTGGAACTTATTAAGACCGTTGGTCTGGGCCTGGTGTTAATTTTGCCCCTGGCCAATCCGTTGACCACCATTGCGGTATTTCTTGCGTTGTCGAGTGACATGAGTGAGGGGGAGCGCAACCGGCAGATATTTCAAACCTCACTGTACGTGTTTATCATCATGATGGTGGCCTTTTATGGTGGGCAACTGATCATGAATACGCTGGGCATTTCTATTCCCGGCTTGCGCATCGCTGGTGGGCTGATCGTGGCTTTCATCGGTTTTCGTATGCTCTTCCCCCCACACCAGCGAGAGCACAGACCTGAGGCCGCCAGCAAGGCGGATGAAATCAACCGAAGCCCTTCAGCAAACCGGGTGAATATTGCCTTTGTTCCATTGGCCATGCCCAGTACCGCGGGACCCGGCACGATCGCGCTCATTATCAGTACCGCGTTGCAAATTAAAAGCGGAATTGCGATTACTCCCTAGTCGTGTATTCAATGAGTTGATGTAGCATCAAACGTAGTACTCGCGTTCGATGTAAGTACCGATGATCCTATCGTGCATTTCGGATGATTTTGAATATCCGAGCGTCTTGCGATTGAGCCGTTGCAATCGGTTACGCGGTGTCAGATGTGCACGCTCAACACGCTGTGTATACAGCTTGCTAACAATGTGTTTTACTTTTGGAAGTTCGTCGTTGTAAGCCCTGTAGCCATCCGTGTTTGCATGACTGACGACGGTAACGCTGATGGAAACTTTTGCCA
>NZ_JAHWCO010000130.1:0-1675 GCF_020054415.1 Candidatus Symbiopectobacterium sp.
TGTGTTTGATAATGGGATTGTTAGTATGAAGCATGAGAGTTACCTCGCGTTTTGTTTAAGGATTAGACACCCATATCAAAACCGGTAACTCTCAACCTTTCAAGGTCCAGTGTCAGATCTAGTCGCGACTAATACACATCAGCTCACAGCTTTGGCCGTTCCCACATTCGCTGATGATGGCATTCATGGCGGAGTATGCCGACGGTGACCTACGCCACGATCCCAAAGAGCTCAGAGATGCCGGTTGGTTCCGCTACGATCAACTGCCGATTCTCCCGCCGCCGGGTACGGTCGCGCGACGTTTGATTGAAGACACTGTGGTACTGTGTCGCGATGGGCAGGAATAGTGTCGTTGGCGTGCTACACTTCGCGCCAATCGTTTCGTTATCGCGTTTTTACCCTCTCTCAGGATGACAAAAGGACACCGCATGCTAGACCTGAAAAATGATCGCTATCTGCGCGCGCTACTGCGACAACCCGTTGATGTTACGCCGGTATGGATGATGCGTCAGGCAGGCCGCTATCTGCCAGAGTACAAAGCAACGCGCGCACAGGCGGGTGATTTTATGTCGCTGTGCAAAAATCCAGAGCTGGCTTGTGAAGTTACTCTACAACCGCTTCGGCGCTATGAGCTGGATGCAGCCATCCTGTTTTCCGATATTCTTACCGTGCCGGATGCCATGGTGTTGGGACTCTATTTCGAAACGGGGGAAGGACCGCGCTTTACCCATCCGGTTCGAACCGCTGCGGATGTGGCGCGGTTGTACGTTCCCGATCCTGAACAGGATCTGGGCTACGTGATGGATGCGGTTCGCACCATTCGCCGCGAACTGGCCGGTGCGGTGCCATTGATCGGTTTTTCCGGCAGCCCCTGGACGCTGGCAACCTATATGGTGGAAGGCGGCAGCAGTAAAGCGTTTACGGTTATCAAGAAAATGCTGTTTGCTGAGCCACGGATGCTCCACGTGCTGCTGGATAAGCTGGCTGACAGTGTGATTCTGTATTTGAATGCGCAGATCAAGGCCGGTGCGCAATCTGTGATGATTTTCGACACCTGGGGCGGAGCGTTGAGCGGGCGCGATTACCGTGAGTTTTCACTGCACTACATGCACAAAATTGTGGACGGTTTGCTGCGTGAGCATGAGGGGCGGCGCGTACCGGTGACGCTGTTTACCAAAGGCGGCGGTCAGTGGCTGGAAGCGATGGCCGCGACAGGGTGCGATGCGCTGGGTCTGGATTGGACCACGGATATCGGTGAGGCGCGGATGCGGGTTGGGGACAAGGTGGCGCTGCAAGGCAATATGGACCCGTCAATGCTCTATGTGCCACCTGCGCGTATCGAGCAAGAAGTTGAGACGATTTTGACCGCATTCGGCCAGGGGAATGGCCACGTGTTCAATTTGGGACACGGGATTCATCAGGATGTGCCACCGGAACATGCCGGTGCCTTTGTGGATGCGGTGCACCGGTTGTCGCGTCCGTTCCATCAATAATCGCCATCATCAAGATTGGACGCGCCTTAAGGAGTAGGGTGATGTGTATTAGTCGCGACTAGATCTGACACTGGACCTTGAAAGGTTGAGAGTTACCGGTTTTGATATGGGTGCCTAATCCTTAAACAAAACGCGAGGTAACTCTCATGCTTCATACTAACAATCCCATTATCAAACACAAA
>NZ_JAHWCO010000692.1:0-4900 GCF_020054415.1 Candidatus Symbiopectobacterium sp.
AGGGCCATCGTCAGTGCGTCAATCTGCGCATTGTGATCTTTGCCGTTGAGCGTTTCCGTCACGTCAACCGCGGCGGTGATTTTATCGCTGTCCAGATAACGGCCCTCGTTACCGTAGAGCGCCGCCAGCGCAACGGCTACCGGCAGGGGTTGGTCTTCAAGACGGGGTTTTTCCTGTTCCGCTTTTTTGGCGCGGTTGCTGTCTGTTTTCGGTTGTGGTGGAGCAGGGGGAGTAAAGACGTTACCGCTCTGCATTGCTGCGATTAGCTGGCGCATTACCTCAGTATTTTCTTTAATGACTAATTCAAGGCTCATGAGGTACCTCAGGTATAAAGGGTGATCGGAAAACGGGCATTGGGGTTTTGTTCCAGTTCATCGCGCTTACGTAACCAGCGCAGGCGGCGAACGGTGTTATTGACTGGCGCAGTGGCCATCGGGGCGGTTTTAACTTTTTCCTGTTGTTGCATCTGGTTGAATCCTCCGTTTCATATCGGGGAGCGCACTGATCAGGCTGGTAGTGCGCTTTCGGGTATAAAAAAGCCCACCGTTGAAGATGGGCAAAGACTACACACAGCAATTTTTAGATTTCAGCTTCCCAATTGAGCGCTTTCGTTATGGCTGTTTCGGCGGCTTTCAATTCGGGTGAGGTTTCCAGTGATTTCTCTTTGCTTACCAAAGAACGCAAATCCTGTAAGGCTTGTAAGAGTTCAGGGGCGGTGGCCATCAAGGTACCGTGTATGGCGTCCGTACACCCTGAAAATTCGGAAGCGCTCCATAAATCGCAGATCGTTTCGCCTTTTTTGTCCTTCAGCACTCCGCTATCACCATCGTATTTCCAAGGCAGCGGTGCCCCTTGAAATTCTGCGTATGTCACTTTGTTCTCTCCTCTCAGTGGTCTTAATGAAGCGCCCCGCAGGACGCTTGATAAGTTCACTTTGCCCCGGTTTGTTGTCAGCCTCCTGCTGCGCCCCGGTTCCGACGCATGGTTTAAAGTCGCGCCGTTCGACTATCAAGATAAGAACTCTTAACTCATGGCGTAAAGTTAAGACATCTAAACTGGCGGTGTCAAGTTAAAAGTTAAGATAAATGAATTTTTGTTTTTTAGGTAAAGAAAAACCCGCATTAAAAGCGGGTTTGGTTAGGAAGGTGTGTGGTGTTTAGGTTTACAGAAGAACTGAGTACCAAAAGACCCAGCCAATGACTTTTATTTTGGTGGCTTCAGGCCCCATATAATCTTCATCAGCATGTTCCTCTCTATTGTACGAACGAATACGTAAGCCGCTAGGAATACGATAAAGCAACTTAACCCGTAGCATCCCATCCTGTTCAATGGCGTACATTTTCCCATCTTTTATCATTGTATTAGCAGTGTCTACCCCAGCTACTGCACCATCGGGGAGTACAGGCTCCATGCTATTGCCGGAGATACATACGCATGCGGCGGCTTCGGGGGCAACTCCGGCTTTACGTAAAGTAGAGCGAGCAAAGCGTAGTTTGCACCCGTTGTAATCAATATCTACGAAACTTCCCGCTCCCGCTGATAGAGCAACTTCTTTAAAAAATGGCACTTCGATTTCATCCTCACCGAGTGGTGTGTTGGAATCCCAAGGATCAAAGGCCCCAACAACACTGGCATTCGCCACAATTTCTTTAGATATATGGGAAACGGTATTTTCTTTACCATTGAGTAACCACTCAACCGATACGCCCAACTCTTTTGCAAGATTAACAAGGTTCTTACCGTTGGGTTCGGTAGTGCCTGATTCCCACTGAGATATAGTCGCTTTGGATACGCCAACCTTCTTACCCAGAGCCTCTTGGGTAATTTTTTTCTCGCAGCGAGCTTGACGGATTCTTTCGCTTTTCATGGTGTTGCCCCTTAATTAGTTTAGATAGCTTAACTTAATTAGGGTATCGTTATCTTGACTTGTTTGTTTAGTTTTCTTAACCTCATGAAAACGATTCGCTATTACAGGGACATAATCATGAAAAAATCAGACGCGATCTCGGTCGTGGGTAGCAAGGCAAAGTTAGCGCGGTTGCTAAAAGTAACGAAAGGTGCCGTGTCTCAGTGGGGGGAAGACCTTCCTGAATTACGTGCCTTACAACTTGAGAAGCTACTGAAAACAAAGAAAAGCCAACCAAAACAAAAGGCGTAACCCATGCCCAAAAATAAACCGTGGGGAGCGACTCCGGATGAGTGGTTCAACTTCGATCTGGTGCTGGGCCGTAGTTATGATCTGCTGCCAGTGGTGTGCAACCCTGAAGCGCCGCTATCCCCTGATAGTAAAATGAAAGTTCTAGGTAAAACCCCCAGCCAGTACAACAGCAATCGGCAAGTGGTTGGTTTATCCAACTGGACGAAACGCCAGATCAACGACGCGAATATTGAGCGCTGGAGTAAGGAAAGTGATTACGGCATCTGTTCCCGCATGGGTAACGGCTGGCTGGCGCTGGACTGCGACAGTGAATCGCCAGAGATACAGGATGATGTCCGTGCTTTATTGCTCGAGCATTTCGGTACGCTGCCGCCGCGCAGGTATCGGGCTAACAGCAATAAATGCCTGTATCTGCTGGCCGTAATCGGCGATTACCGCAAGCGTATTCACCGTCTGTGTGGCGGCAACGGGTTGATCGAGCTGTTAGCGGAAGGCCAGCAGGCGGTAATCGCGGGTTCTCACCCCAGCGGTGCTCGCATTGAATGGGATGGAGGATTACCCGGCGAACCGTTGGCCATTACCCCGGAACAGCTTGAAGCTTTCTGGTCGGCGCTGGCTGATGTTCTACCGGTGGATATTTCTACGGAAGCAGGAATGGGCCGATTGCGTGATCGTAGCCAGGCTACACCGGGGGCGACCGATGATGTGGCAGAGTACCTTGATGCCAACGACTGGACACTGGATTTTGGTGCCAGCGGAGAACGTTACATTCGGTGTCCGTTCGAGGATGGACACAGTGGTGCGTCTGATCCCACCTCTACCGTCTACTTTCCTAGCGGTACCGCTGGTTTTGAGTTGGGGCATTTTAAGTGCCTTCACGCCAGTTGCGCCCACCGCAATAATGGCGATTATCTTAATAAAATTGGTTTTCGCGATAGCGATTTTGAAGATGTCACTCAATCAGAAGGTGGCGATTTTCCAGAAATCAATATTGATATGACCAGCCACTTTTTAAAACGCTTTCTTTATGTGATTCAGGGGGATCGCGTTTGTGATCTTACCCGGCCTCCTTATAACTGCATGATGGAGATGAAAGCGTTTAAAAACCTGATGGCTCCGTATCAGTTCCCGCCGATAGGTAAAGGCAATCCCACTCCGGCAACAAAGAAATGGCTGGAACATCCCGCCAAACAAGTTGCTGAGTCTACCGGTTATCAGCCCGGCGTCGGCAGGCTTATCGAACGGCCCGATGGCCGATTTGAAGTTAACGAATTCTATATGCCTGAGCATGCGAAAACCTCGGATACGGGCAAAGTAGCGACCTTCCTTAACCATATGGCCTACCTCGTACCTGACGACTGGCAGCGTCGATTATTTATTGCACGGCTGGCGTGGTTTGTACAGAGGCCCGAACGCCGCTGCCCTGTCACTATCCTGCATGTATCTACCGCACACGGTACCGGGAGAGGGTGGATCAGCCAACTGATGGAGCGTGTGTTGGGTAAATGGAACTGCTCACGCACTCGCATGAAGATCCTATGTGATAACCAGTTCCATGATTATCTGTACCACACCTTGCTATGCACCATCGATGAGGTTCGGGAAAACGTTAAAAGATATGAGGTTAACGACAAGATCCGCGACGTGTTGACGGAACCACGCTTTGAGGTCAACAGCAAATACGGTAAGAAAATGACCATCGATATTTTCACCGGGTTCCTGTTTTACACCAACCATATCGACGCCCTAGTGCTTCCCGACGAAGACCGCCGTATCGCTGTATTGGGTGGCCCTGATGTTGAGGCGGGAGAAGAACACTACGCCCACCTGTACTCTGTACTGGGTGATAGCGACTTTATAGCGCAGGTGTACTGGTACCTGATGAATGTTGATATTTCGCGGTTCAATTGGCAGCGTGCGCCAAATACCAAAGAACGCCAGTTGATGATCGAAAGTAATAAAAGCGACCTAGAAGCGGCAGTTATAAGCGTACTGGAAAGCCCTCCTGCACCGGCTATGACCTACCAGCAAATTGTTAACGAGGTGATCAAAGAGGTGGGTTTGGACGCAGAAATTAACCAAAAGCACATCACCAGGATACTGAAAGAAAAAACCAAACGTGAACCTGTGCGTGTAAAGGTTGACGGAATCGCGCAACGCTTCTGGTTACTTGAAAAAAATTGCGAGTTCAGCAACGAAGAATTACGCGAGATTTTTGAAACTTGCGAAAATTTGCAAAATCAGCTTTGAAAAGGTGACAGATGGGTGACAGGTAAACCCTTATCTGTCACCTGACAAAAATCAATAAAAACATATGGAAACAGCGAAATGGTGACAGGTGACAGATGTTTTTAACTCTATATACGCGAGAGGTTTTAATCTGGGTACACTACATACGCGCATACGTATATAGACCTAGAAATAACTGTCACCTGTCACTTAACACGTTAAAACCCTTACAGAACAAGGGATGGCGGCGGTGTCAGATAGCGTTTTATCTGTCACCTACCTGTCACCTCGGAAATTAACGTGCAGAAAAATGCAAATAACGAAAGGGAGAAAGAAATATGTCCAAAATTTTGTCCCTCTGTACGCTCATGCGTGCGCGCGTTTTGTCCTGAGGAGTTCGCACGATGCAAATCGACTGGTTTAAAGTCATCATCGATATCGAACGCGCGGGGATGACACAGCAACAGATAGCGCAAACCCTCCACGTATCCAAGTCAGCGCTGTATGGCTGGA
>NZ_JAHWCO010000379.1:0-4416 GCF_020054415.1 Candidatus Symbiopectobacterium sp.
CGCTGCTTTAGGGCCTTGTTATAAGAGGGCCAGTTGGTGATTTTAAAATTTTGTTTTGCCATGGAGACCTGATTTTGAAACAACTGTGGTGATCTGCTCCGATGATTACCCAAAAGTTCTATTTATTCAACAAAGCCCATCTGATGCTATTAATCCTGAATTACAGCTACGGGTAAAATACAAAGAGTGGCAAAGTTAAGCAGCGCTTTAGCTATGCAACCAACTTTGTCTTTGTGACGAAGGGGATAACCACATGTGACCGGGCGCTATGGGGAGATAACGCCCGATCGTATAGGACTACACGTGTTCTGACGACGCAGCCAGCGCCACCAACAATCGCTGGATATCCTGCGGCGTGGGTGTCTCACGGGTAAATAAAATGCGGTACATCAGGGGGGCAATAATGCGCTCAATGATCTGTTGCGCGCTGGCAGGTGCTTCCTGTCGCGCCAGGGCGCGCTCACGAATCACCTCCAACTGCTGCGTGGTGAAACCGGCACACTTGACCGAACTTTCATGCCCCGGCGTGCCCAACACATCGCGCAGCATCGCCCGGCCCGGCTCCGAGGCCATCTCTTCGATGTAAGTATTCAGCCAGATCTCAAGATCGCCGGTGAAAGAACCGGTGTCCTGCGGCTCGGCATCTGGACGCAGTTTTTCCACCGCTACATCGGCCAGCAGTTGGGGCAGATCCCCACAGCGCCGATAAAGCGTAGACGGTGTCACCCTCGCGCGTGTCGCAATGGCGGGAATGGTGAGCGCCTGGCGCCCCATCTCCTGTTCCAACTCGCGGACCGCCCGGTGAATCGCCGCCTGCACTCGTGCGCTGCGTCCCCCCGGCCGCACACCCTGTGTGATCGCCATCTGATACTCCTTGGTCGAACAAAAAACGTTTATTGACACCACTAAAGCAAAATATTTGCTTTAGTGGTGAAATCGCTGTAGCGTTGTTAACGCATAATATTAGCTTTTATACCACAGGACACGCCATGACGGTTATCAGCAATACCGTGATACGCGCCACACCCCGGCGCAATGCACTCGCACTACATTGCCTCACTCTGATAGCCTTTATGGCGGCCTCTAGCGTGCCGACACCGCTCTATCGGCTGTATCAGCACGATTGGGGATTTTCCGCGACGCTGCTTACTACTATCTTCGCCGCCTATGCCTTTGCCCTGCTGTGCGCCCTGCTGATCGCCGGTCGACTTTCCGACCACGTGGGGCGACGTCCGGTGATTGCTGCGGCGCTACTGCTTAACATAGTCGCCATGTTATGTTTTCTCTTTGCATCGCATCCTTATGGGCTTGTCATTTTGCGCATCGTGCAGGGCTTTGCGACCGGACTGGCAACCGCTGCGGTGGGTGCCGCTCTGCTGGATGTGCATCCCGAACGCGGTTCGCTGGTCAATAGCATTGCGCCGCTAACCGGTATGGCCGCTGGTGCTATGTTGAGCTGTGCCCTGCTGGTGTGTCAACCGGCACCGCTTCACAGCGGTTATCTGCTGCTGCTCGGCGAATTTGTGCTGCTGTTGATCGGTCTGGCGTGTACGCCGGAAACCGGACTGCTCCGCAACGGTGCCTGGGCCAGCCTGCGTCCTAGCGTTGCCGTACCCCCGCGGCCAGAACGGCATTTTGGCGTGTGATGCCGGGCAACGTTGCGGTATGGATGGTAGGCGGTTTCTATCTCTCGCTGATGCCCTCGTTACTGGCGCAAAATACGCCAGCGGTTTCCCCCTAGCTAAGCGGAATATCCGTCGCAGCCCTGACGCTAAGCGGTGCCGTGGCGATTCTTCTGGCACGGCGCACTGCCGCGACACCGACACTGCGTGCGGGCGCACTCTGCTTGATTGTAGGCATGACGCTGATGTTGTTCGCCGTCCATCGCGCCAGCACCGGTTGGCTGCTGGTGGGGGCATGCATTACCGGGCTGGGGTTTGGCATGGCATTCCTCGGCGCGCTACGTAGAGTACTTCCGCTGGCAAAGCCGCACGAACGAGCAGGCCTCACTGCCGTGTTCTACATCGAAAGCTACTTGGCAAACAGCGTACCCGCCATCATCGCAGGCTATCTGACGCAGCATTTGGAGTTGATCGACACCGCGTACATATACGGTGTCGTAATCCTTACGCTGGCGACGTTGACCATCGTGCTAGCGTTCATCCCGCGGTTAACAAAAGAAAAATAAAATTAACAAAATCATAATACTAAACAACTTGGCAGCATAAGATATAAAGAATTCGTCTTGCGATTTATCCCTGCAAAGCGAATGGTTATGGTCTACCTCTTTTGCGGAGAATATCCATGACCACATTATCCATATTCCAACTACCGCACACGGCACAACCCGCGGAGCAACTGGCCGCCTTTGATGATATCGCCGAGCTGCTCGCGGGTGCCGGAATCCAGCTCGAGCGTTGGGAGATTGGCTCGCTGCCCACAACGGCGGACGGTGACACCCTGCTCAGTCATTTTCAGCAGGATATCGAGCGCCTTAAACGGCAAGAGGGTTACACCGCCGCCGATGTGATACGCATTACGCCGGATCACCGCGACAAACAGGCGCTGCGTGAGAAGTTTTTACAAGAACATACCCACAGCGAAGATGAGGTACGTTTTTTTGTCACGGGAAGCGGCACGTTCTTCGTTCCGCTGGGCGACAAGGTGTTTCGTTTAACTTGCGAAGCGGGTGACCTGTTGCGTGTTCCGGCCAACATCCGCCACTGGTTTGACTGCAGCGCACAGCCGGATTTCACCGCCATCCGTATTTTCACTAATCCGGCAGGATGGGTGGGGCATTTCACCGGTCAGGAAACTTTCTATTAGTCTGCGCCGAGCAACATACACTCACAAAGAAGACCTTTCAGCTGGTGAGAAACGTCAACGCCACGCGACAATCAAGCGTGGCGTTTTCTGATAGCAACACCCCCGCCATTTACCTTATTGCTAACAAAACCCCTTCGGGCGAATCTGAAATGACGCAACGAGCACAGCATCGTTTTGGCAATGTTTAAAATTCATGCACGTACGCTCTCTATACTGTCCCCGGATTTTTCAGGCGGATTTAACATGATGAAATGTACTATCGCGGGCACCTGTTACGTCGGGTTGTCGAACGCAGTGCTATTGGCCCAGCACAATCAGGTGGTGGCTCTCGACGTTATCGAACACAGATTGGCACTTTTAAACCAGAACGTGTCGCCGATTGTTGATAAATATATTGACCATTATCTCAAGGAAAAACCGCTCAATCTGGTGGCTACAACGGATAAACAGTTGGCCTATCAGGACGCGGATATCGTGATTATCGCCACGCCGACCAACTACGATACCATCACCAATGCGTTCGATACCCAGTCGATTGAATCCGTGGTGCAGGATGTGTTATCCATCAACTCAGATGCGCTTATCGTCATAAAATCAACGGTTCCCGTGGGATACACTCAACAACTGCGGTGCACCTTTGCCACGGATAATATTATTTTCTCTCCCGAATTTCTGCGCGAGGGAAAAGCGCTGCACGACAATCTCTACCCTTCACGCATTGTCATTGGAGAACGCTCGCCGCGCGCAGGTCGTGTATTCAATGAGTTGATGTAGCATCAAACGTAGTACTCGCGTTCGATGTAAGTACCGATGATCCTATCGTGCATTTCGGATGATTTTGAATATCCGAGCGTCTTGTGATTGAGCCGTTGCAATCGGTTACGCAGTGTCAGATGCGCACGCTCAATACGCTGTGTATACAGCTTACTAACAATGTGTTTTACTTTTGGAAGTTCGTCGTTGTAAGCCCTGTAGCCATCCGTGTTTGCATGACTGACGACGGTAACGCTGATGGCCACTTTTGCCATAACCGTGTTTTTTCACACGAGATGTCTGTTCACAAAACGGGCATCTTACATCAACTTTAGCCACTGTATTCCACATCCAAAACCGGACATTTCACACTGCAATCAACATATTGAATACACGACCGCGCGCAGAACGCTTTGCCGCCTTGCTACTGCAAGGGGCAATCAAGAAAACGGTGCCAGTGCTCTACACCGATGCCACGGAAGCGGAGGCCATCAAGCTGTTCGCCGATACCTATCTCGCCATGCGCGTCGCCTATTTCAAAGAACTCGATAGCTATGCACAGATGCATACGCTGGATAGCAGACAGATTATTGAAGGGGTCGGGTTAGATCCGCGTATCGGCTCGCATTACAACAACCCGTCATTTGGTTATGGCGGCTATTGTTTGCCCAAAGACACCAAGCAATTGTTAGCCAATTATGTGTATTAGTCGCGACTAGATCTGACACTGGACCTTGAAAGGTTGAGAGTTACCGGTTTTGATATGGGTGTCTAATCCTTAAACAAAACGCGAGGTAACTCTCATGCTTCATACTAACAATCCCATTATCAAACACA
>NZ_JAHWCO010000007.1:0-5405 GCF_020054415.1 Candidatus Symbiopectobacterium sp.
ACTGTGGTAAAGTGGAGCAGCATGATTATCAGCTTTATCTGGCTATCAACGATATCGAGCATACGAAAACGAAGGCGATGTCTCCGCAGACGAACGGCATCTGCGAGCGCTTCCATAAAACCATTTTGCAGGATTTTTATTAGGTTACGTTCCGCAAGAAGTTATATGGAGACCTGGAAAGCCTGCAGGTAGATCTGGACAACTGGCTGTGGCATTACAATAATGAGCGAACTCATCAGGGAAAAACGTGCTGCGGGCGTACGCCGATGGCCACTTTACTCGATGGAAAACGGATCTGGGCAGAAAAGAATCTGAACCAGATGTAATCTGAAAGATACCTGTATAAATAATCGGTAACTGTCAGATCAGGTCTGAGCTAGTACAACACTGAACATCCACCCGCCGCTGACGGCTTGTTGTGTCAGCGTGACGGATGGGCCAAGAATACTTGCCATCAGGCTGATATAAAACAGCATATTTTGGGGGTTAAGCAACGAAGAACCCAGACCGAGCAGCAACTGATGTACCAGTGAAGGCACGCGCTGCGTCTCTGTGACCGTTAGCGAGGTGGTTCGTGTAGAACTGCGCATGAGCTGTGAACCGATCCACAGCAGATACAGCGCCCCCGCGAGTTGCAGCAGAACAAAAATCTGTGGCATTTGCTGAATGGCAGCACCGCCCATAATGGCCAGCAGGATATAGCAGCCATTGCCCAGCGCGATGCCGATACAAATTCCGATACCTCCGCGCAGGCGGTGGCGCAACGCGTAGGCCGTCAGCAAGAAGAAGTCAGGACCGGGGCTGAGCAAGGCGACAAAATGCGCTAAGGCGAGCGCGGGGAAATGGGTAGGAAACAGGGTATTAATAACCATAACAGTGACCTCAACGAAATAAACGAGGCCAAGTCTAGTGAGCTTGTTGAGCTAATGATTGTCAAATAGTGATCGTGGCAGACGGAGATTCACTCGCTTGCTGATATTGCCCCGGTGTCGCCGCCGTGTGCAGCACAAAGATTTTGTGAAAGTGACTTTGATCGCTAAAGCCGCTTTGGTATCTGGCATCGGCCAGCGGTACACCTTGCTTAATCAGTGTGTTGGCATATTCAATGCGCACATTATTAAGGAAAGCCATGGGCATGATGCCGGTATCTTCACGTAAATGTCGTACCAGCGTTTATCGGCGCAGGTGCAGCTCCTGTGCCAGCGTGGTCAGCGACGGCGATGTTTGCAAATTGCTGAGCAGGCGCTGGCGCATATAGCGCGTGGTGGATTGTTCCGCGAGTGGCTGTTGTGCAGAGCAGTAACGCGACAACAGCCTGGATACCAGCGTATTCAACTGTGGTGTCGCGCTGGTTATATCGTGGCGATAGAGGCTGTTGAGCAGTTGCAGTCCATCGCTAAACAGGGCGTGATCTTGCACGCGCACGGGGTGGCAATGGAGAGCGGCTACCGGCTGCCCGTACTGTTCGGCCACAAGCGCCCGGCACCGTGCCGCGTCGAGGTAAAACATATGATAACTGCGCGTCTGTCCGGGCAGTGGGGTATAGCTGTGCGGCGCATGCGGGTCGATCAACACCATATCATCAGCGCGCAACAGGCGGTCTGCACCGCGATAGTGGCAGACGGTGCTGCCTGCCACGACCAGGCCTAGGGAAAGTTGGGTGTGTGTATGTGTTTTATACCCCTGACTGCTACACCAGGTCGAACGGCATTCAACCTAAGGCAGACGCGGAGAAAACAAATACGTTTGTTTGACGCGGTACACCGCAGACATGGAAAAGACTCTTTATCACGATTTACTTTACCCTACTGGCTGCATGCAGGTTTGTCGAGGGGAATTGCGGCTGACGTTTGCCGCTGTCTGTGGGACAATAGTCGCAGAATTGGACAGACATTGAGATGGCATGGCGCTTACCCTCATAATCAAGCAGCAAATCGACCAGTGGTATAAGGCGCTGCAACAACATATTCCTGATTTTACCTCCCGGGCTCCACAGCGACAGATGATCGCAGAAGTGGCGAAAACACTGGCCGGTGAGTATCCGCGCCACGCGGTTATTGAGGCACCCACCGGTGTGGGTAAAACCTTGTCCTACCTGATTCCCGGCATTGCGATTGCGCGCGCAGAGAGCAAGACGCTGGTGATCAGCACCGCCAACATCGCGTTGCAGGATCAGATTGTCACCAAAGATCTGCAGCTGCTGAAAAAATTCATCCCTGAGCTCACCTTCACCGCCGCTTTTGGTCGGGCGCGTTATCTCTGCCCGCGCAATCTGGCGGCGTTGACCTCCGAGACCGCGCAAGGGGATTTGCTGGCATTTCTCAGTGATGAACTGGAGCCAGCCAGCAAAGAAGAGCGCAGGGCGTGTCTCAATATGGCGAAAGCATTTCAAGGGTATGAATGGGACGGGATGCGCGATCATTACAGCCTGACGATCGACGATGCTTTATGGCGTAAGGTCAGTACCGATAAAGCCAACTGTCTGGGTAAAAATTGTCACTATTACCGTGACTGTCCATTCTTTATCGCCCGTCGTGAGATTGAAAATACAGAAGTTGTGGTGAGCAATCACGCCTTGGTGATGGCGGCGATGGAGAGCGATTCGGTGCTGCCTGCCGCGAAAGATCTGCTGTTGGTGCTGGATGAAGGGCATCACGTGCCGGATGTGGCGCGCGATTCGCTGGAAATGGCGGGGGACATTACCCCTGCGTATGTTAAAGCGCAGATGGACAGTGTTATCCAGCTGGTGGCAACCTGTATGGCGCAGTTCCCGCCAAAATCGCCGCCGCGTCTGACTAACACTGAACGGTTGACGGCACATATTGAGGAGATGATTGAGCAGAACGCCGCATTTGTTGCCATGAGTGAGCTGTTTCTCCAGGGGGAAGGACAAGAAAGCGAATATCTCTTCCCGATGGGGGTTATGCCGGAAGAGATGCGGCAGGTGTGTGTCCGGCTGCATAAGCTAACGGATGGCCTGCGCGGCTTAACCGAATACCTGTCTCACGATCTCGGGGAAAAAACCGGCAAGCACGATGTGGTGCGGGTTCATCAGGCGCTTTTGCGTATGAGCCGCGCCATGGGTTATCTGGAGAGTAAAACGCAACTCTGGCATTTGGCCGCTCTGGAGAAAGTATCCAACGCACCGGTATCCAAATGGCTGCATCGGGAATATCGCGAAGGGCAGTGGCGGCTATCGTTGCACTGTGCGGGAATACGTGTCTGTGACCAGCTCGACCGACTGCTGTGGCACAATGTTTCGCACGTGGTTTTGACCTCCGCGACCTTACGCTCCCTGAACAGTTACCAGCGGCTGAAAGAACTCTCTGGCCTGGATGAAGAAGAGGGAGATCGTTTTATCACGCTGGATTCGCCTTTCAACCACTGTCAGCAGGGCAAGCTGGTGATCCCCAAAATGCACTGTGAACCCTTGCTGAAAAATGAAGTGCCACATATTGCCGAAATGGCGCGTTTTTTCCGCCAATCATTGTCCCAGCAGGGGCACAAAGGGATTCTGGTGTTGTTCGCCAGCCAAAGAGCGATGCAGCAGTTTCTCTCACAGGTCACCGATTTGCGCTTAATGCTGTTGGTTCAAGGGGATCAGCCGCGTTCGCGCCTGATTGCGTTGCACCGACAACGCGTGGAGGCGGGCGACGTCAGCGTACTGGTTGGGTTGCAATCTTTTGCCGAAGGGCTGGATTTGAAAGGTGAACTGCTGTCGCAAGTGCATATTCATAAGATTGCCTTTCCCCCGATTGACAGCCCGGTGATCCTGACCGAAGGGGAGTGGTTAAAAAGTCAGAAACGCCATCCCTTTGTGGTGCAAAGCCTGCCTGCCGCTTCATTTAACCTGATCCAGCAGGTTGGGCGTTTGATTCGCAGTCACACCTGTTTTGGTGAAATCGTTATCTATGACAGACGCTTGTTGACCAAGGGATACGGTGCGCAACTGTTGGCGGCGTTGCCGGTATTCCCCATTGAACAACGTGATGTGCCAGCATGATATAAACATGCTATTTTTGCAGAAATAGATCGATCATCTTTTTCGCGGGAGAACGCATGGACTTTACCAACATCATCAAAGAGATCGGGCGGGGGAAAAATCACGCACGTGATTTGGATCAGGACGCTGCATACTCGCTATATCGTCATATGCTGCAAGGTGATGTGCCCGATCTGGAACTGGGCGGTGTACTGATTGCCTTGCGGATCAAAGGGGAAGGTGAAGCAGAGCTGCGCGGTTTCTATCAGGCAACCAGCGAGCAGGTATTGCGCTTGCACGCGCCTGCGGGTCGCCCTATGCCTATTGTCATCCCCAGCTACAACGGTGCACGGCGCCAGCCCAATCTGACGCCATTGCTGGCGTTATTGCTGGTTAAATTGGGCTTTCCAGTGGTGGTTCACGGCGTTGAAAATGACCCGGCGCGGGTAACCAGCGCGGAAATTTTGCAAGCGCTCGGGGTGAAAAGTGCGAGCAGCGCCAAGGCGGCGCAGTCATTGATTGATGACGGGTTCCCGGTATTTATTCCGATCTCAGTCCTGAGTCCTGCTTTGGATAAACAGTTGCAACTGCGCTGGCGCATGGGCGTGCGCAATAGCAGTCATACGCTGGCTAAATTGTTGACGCCGTTTGGCGAGCAAGAGGCATTGCGTTTGACCAGCGTCTCACATCCGGAATACGTCACTCGGCTTAATCAGTTTTTCCTTGATATCGATACCAGAGCGTTGCTGATGCACGGCACGGAAGGTGAGGTCTATGCGAATCCGCAGCTATGTCCTGAAATTCAGTTTATTCGGGGGCAACACAGTGTAGTGCTACAACAGCGTCAGGATATTGGTGTAGCACCGGATAAGTTGCCGATTGCCCGGGATGTAGTGACGACTGCGCGTTGGACAGCGCAGTGCCTGGCGGGGGAAATTGCAGTACCTTATGCCCTGCGCTTACAGCTTGCTTGCTGTCTGGTTGCTGGCGGTATGTCTCCAACCATGGAACAAGCGGTGGCGACCATTAGCAATCGTTTTGGCTAAAATGCCTGCACTCAAAATCTGATATTATCTTTGATACTCTGAAAAACCAATCGAATGCATTTTATATTCATTGGTTTTTTCGATATGTAGTATACATTATCGTTGGTCGACGTTATATTTTTGTTTAAACTTCTGATAATACATTTCCATAATAAAAATAGTGCTAATGTGTACTAGCTCAGACCTGATCTGACAGTTACCTATTATTTATACAGGTGTCTGTCAGATTACATCTGCTTCAGATTCTTTTCTGCCCAGATCCGTTTTCCATCGAGTAAAGTGGCCATCGGCGTACGCCCGCAGCACATTTTTCCCTGATGAGTTCGCTCATTATTGTAATGCCACAACCAGTTGTCCAGATCTACCTGCAGGCTTTC
>NZ_JAHWCO010000498.1:0-3088 GCF_020054415.1 Candidatus Symbiopectobacterium sp.
TGTGCTGCGGGCGTACGCCGATGGCCACTTTACTCGATGGAAAACGGATCTGGGCAGAAAAGAATCTGAACCAGATGTAATCTGACAGACACCTGTATAAATAATCGGTAACTGTCAGATCAGGTCTGAGCTAGTACATTTGATGACACTATTCCTGCACGCAGTGGTTACCGTTCCTGCATAAGCTTCGCGCGCAGTCGCTTTACCGCCTGGCTATGCAACTGACTGACACGAGATTCACCAACATCAAGAACGGCCCCAATTTCTTTCAGGTTGAGTTCTTCTTGGTAATAGAGCGTCAAAACCAATTTCTCACGCTCTGGTAAATTCTCGATAGCGTCCATCACGCGATGGCGTAAACTGCCTTCCATCAGCTGGTGGAGCGGATTCGCTTCTTCATTGCCTTCAAGAAGCGCCTCAGCACTGTCGCCGTGTTCTTCACGCCATTCATCGTAAGAGAACAGCTGGCTATTATTGGTATCCAGCAATATCTGACGATAATCTTCCAGCGTGATGTTTAACGACTGCGCCACTTCTTGCTCCGTGGGCGCGCGGCCAAGTTGCTGTTCCGCCTGTCGCATCGCCTGTGCCACTTCCCGCGCATTACGCCGCACAGTGCGCGGCACCCAATCCCGGCTGCGCAACTCATCCAACATCGCACCTCGGATGCGCTGCACGGCGTAGGTGGTAAAGGCGGTTCCCTGCAAAGAGTCGAAGCGTTCAACGGCACTCAGCAGGCCAATGCCTCCTGCTTGCAGCAGATCGTCCAGCTCAACGCTCGCGGGAAGGCGAACCTGTAAACGCAAGGCTTCATGGCGCACTAATGGAACATAGCGCTGCCAGAGGGAATTCTTATCCATTGTGCCTTCGGCGGTATACAGGTCGCTCACAGTGACAAATACCTACGATGATAGTGTTATCGACACTATTATGCGTTTGCGTAGAGTGTCCAATGCTGCGAATAGGGATGTAAATAGGGGGCTATTTGGGGTATGTGACAATATCGACATACTATCTGTCAACGCCAAGATTATTGGCCGTTTTTCGCCATTTTTAATGTCCGCTATTGCTCATCAATGTTGCCCGCTTTCCGCCATTTCATCATAACTTACTGGCGTGGCGTTTTTTGCCAGCATTCCGGCTTTGCGTTTTTCCTTTAACCGGTAGCTTTCTCCTTTGATGTTCAATGTGGTTGAGTGGTGTAGCAGCCGATCCAGGATTGCTGTTGCCAGCACGTTATCGCCGAACATCTCCCCCCAGTCGGCGAACCCTTTATTTGACGTCAGCACGATGCTCGCTTTTTCATACCGACGGTTCAGCAAACGGAAGAACAGACTGTCTTCCTAACGGATCATCGGCAGATAGACTATCTCATCCAGTATCAGTACCCGGGCGTAACCAAGCTGCTGTAGCTGTTTATCCAGCCGGTTTTCCTGCTTTGCCTTCATAAGTGTGGCGATCAGCTTATCCAGTGGCATGAACAGCACCCGGTGACCGGCATCAGCCGCTTTGACCCCCAGTGCTACTGCCTAGTGCGTTTTGCCCACACCTGGCGGCCCCAGCAGGATCACGTTTTCGCTGCGCCCCACGAACGCCAGCCCGGCCAGTTCCCGGACGACCTTACGATCGATACTTGGCTGGAAGCCGAAGTCGAACTGCTCCAGCGTTTTGACCCACGGGAAGCGGGCCTGTTTCAGCCGGGACTCCATAACGCGCTGATGTATCCCGTTCCATTCCTGTTACAGCACCATGCACAGGAACTCGCGGTAGTTCAGCTCTTTTTTGGCCGCCTGCTCCAGCAGGCTTTCGACGTGGTAGCCCAGATGTCTCATTTTCAGATGACCCAGCAGTATCTCCAGTTCATGCATCACAACAGCTCCTCATACGCACTCAGCGGCCGATGTTCCACCTGACTGACCTGCTACCAGAGCGGGGCGTGGTGCTCCGGCACGGTCTGCCAGCCGGATGCAGCCGAACAGAGCCGGTGCGATGCCACCTGCTGCTCATTACAGTAGATCCTCAGTTCATCATCCAGCGAGATCCGTATTGAGACCGGGTGGCCACACAGGCTTTCCGGCACGCTGTAACGGTTCCCACCAACCTCTATATAGCCATCCCAGGAGACATGCAGGATATCGAAGTAACTGGTATCAAAGTCAAAATCGGGTTGGATCGCGCTGACCGGGAACAGTTTGAATACCCCGTGCCTTTTTCTCTAGCTTGCCGCAGCGCCATCGAATTCTTTGGAACGATGGTCCACGGCTCACCGCGTTAAGTGAGGAATTAGCGGCAAAAGCGCTGTCCCCCGAAGAACCTAGCAAAGGACGCAACGTCTGGTTCTGTATCGGCTACGCGCTTGCGTCGCGTCGTACCGCATGTATTGCAGTGCATGATTGTGACATTGTCACTTATAGTCGGAAAATGTTGGCCCGCCTACTCTACCCGGTTGCCAATCCGCAGTTTCACTATGATTTTTGCAAAGGTTACTACGCCCGTGTTGCCAATCAGAAACTCAATGGACGTGTAGGTCGACTCCTGGTTTTTCCACTCCTGAAGTCGCTGCAAAAGGTCTATGGCAATTCTGACTATCTCGATTACATGCGCAGCTTCCGCCACCCCTTGTCCGGCGAATTTGCTATGCGCACCCACGTGCTTAACAACTTGCGTATTCCGCGAGTGACTGGGGGCTAGAAATTGGTGTGTTGTCGGAAATACACCGTGGCACAGCGACCAGTCGCATTTGCCAGGTGGATATCGATAAACATCAACCGATGTCCGAAGATAATCCCGACGCGGGATTGCAGCGTATGGCCATGGACATCACCAAAGCCCTGTACCGTAAGCTAGCGATACAGGGGTAAGCTGGTGTCATCTCTGACATTCCGCCATGAACCCTTTTGGTATCATGACGAGTTTGCACTAATGGAATCAGACGTGAGGACTACCATGATTTGTATTAGTCGCGACTAGATCTGACACTGGACCTTGAAAGGTTGAGAGTTACCGGTTTTGATATGGGTGTCTAATCCTTAAACAAAACGCGAGGTAACTCTCATGCTTCATACTAACAATCCCATTATCAAACACA
>NZ_JAHWCO010000090.1:0-4942 GCF_020054415.1 Candidatus Symbiopectobacterium sp.
CTCAGGTGGGTGAAGCCATGGCCATGGTCAAAGCGCTTAACCGGATCACGCTATTAGGAATGCCGAACAGTATTCGCATCACGTAACAATCGACCCGTATGGGGTGCAGTCGTTACAAGTTCTGATTTATTCAACAAAGCCCATGTATTCATCAGGTTTGTGCCATAGCACGATGTTTGTATAGCAGCACAGGTACTGACATAACGATGGAGTAGTTTACGTTCCATTGACGAAGGAGGGGAGATTTCATGATAAATTTATGAAAAATTTGCGATTTACACCCACTCTTTAACCGTGTTTTCCTGCGTTGGTGAGTGAAAGGTTTAACAGGGGAAGCTATGTACGACATTGCCAAACGCACTGCCCTCGGTGCGGGAATTTTGCTGATATTGCCGGTTGCCGTAGGGTTGAGCGGCTGGCAATGGCAACCTGAAACACAGGGACTGTGGCTGCGCGGACTGTTCTGGGTCACGGAAACGGTGACGCGACCTTGGGGGATAGTGACCAGCGCACTGTTGGCGCTCTGGTTTCTGTGGTGCTTACGTTTTCGTTTCAAACCGGCACTGGGCGTGTTGGCAATCATGGCACTGACTGTACTGGTAGGTCAGGGCGTGAAGTCGTTAATTAAAGAGCTGCTTCAGGAGCCGCGCCCCTTTGTGGTCTGGTTGGAAAAAGCGTATCAGGTCGATGAACGCTATTTCTATTCTTTGCCACGCACCGAGCGTGCGCGGCTGGTGGCGGAACAACTGAGCGCACAGACGCAGATACCTGAATGGCTGCGAGCACATTGGCAATTTGAAACGGGTTTTGCCTTCCCGTCAGGGCATACCCTATTCGCGGCAACTTGGGCGTTGCTGGCGGTAGGGTTGTTGTGGGCGCGGCGGCACTATAAAACCGTGGTGGTATTGATGGTGTGGGCGTCGGGGGTAATGGCCAGTCGTTTGGCGTTGGGCATGCACTGGCCGCAGGATTTGATTGCGGCGACCCTGATGGGCTGGGTGTTGGTGGTGCTGGCTTGTACACTGGCGCAGCGCTGGTGTGGTCCATTAACGCGATCGCCTTAGGAAAAGAAAAGTGATGATGACGTGAAAAAGGGGCATCAGTGACCCCTCTTATGATGTCAGGCATTGCGGTTCATAGAGTGAACCTTTCTGGTGTTTCAAGCAGATGGGCCGTGGTCCGCGATCATCACTTGCGACGGATATCCGTGAACGGCCTAATACGTAAAATCGTCTCTGTGACTAATACACATTACTGTAAACGTAAGCCGGTTCCTGCGGTGCAGAAATCCCCATGGTGCATAAAGGCGGGGATACGGGCCACGTTAAATCATGCGGTCGCCAAATATGGAACCACATTACAAGATGCGCTAGAGAGTTTATATCTGAGGTTGAACGTCACCCTGTTGTCTCAGTACACTATCGTCAAAGGTAAAACGGTGCGGTTGCCTTACGACCCAACCGAAATTTTTACGTTGGAAAAGGGGGGAACGGAGTACCGTATGGTCAATGCGATTGAGGGGGTGGCATCACGCATTGACGGTTATTATATTTTTATCATCCCTGTCGACGCGCCCTACAAGATCCAGGGTGCCGCGCGAGCCTGCCCTGAAGAACCGATAAGCAGGTTCCCCCTTAAAGGACACTCTTCTTTTATGAATGACACCAAGGTGCATTTCGCTGGGGTGCTAAAATTTGTTCAACAGCAGCTGACTTTTTGGAGTAACGCCAGCGGCCATTTCATGCCTCCGGCTGGAGCCCGCCACGCGCTCTTGCCCTATATAAAATTGCTTTTGCCTGAATCGCGTTTTTTCGATCATCGTTTTTTATTATCGGGTTGTTCAAAAACAGGCGGTGCTGCCGCGCTCGTCTGATGCTACCTCAGCTAGCCATGTCCTTTCTCCGGCTATAATGGATAATTCTATGGGGTTTAGCGCCAACATTTGGCATAATCATCAGGTTAAGGCGATATCACAGGAACAAGAGCGTGAAATACTTGCTGATCTTCTTATTGGTACTGGCGATATTAATAATTTCCATTACATTGGGGGCGCACAACGAGCAGGTTGTCACCTTCAACTATCTGCTGGCACAGGGCGAATATCGTGTTTCCACGCTACTTGCTACGCTGTTTGCAGTCGGGTTTGTGTTGGGGTGGGTGATCTGCGGTTTATTCTACCTGCGATTGCGCATCACCCTCGGCCGTGCGCAACGTAAAATCAAACGCCTGGAACAGCAACAGTCTGTAACAGAGAGCGAAACGCCGCCCTCTGCGCCCTCTGTTTCCCACTAAGGATCCTCCTCTATGTTAGAACTGCTGTTTCTGTTATTGCCGGTGGCCGCCGCATACGGGTGGTACATGGGCCGCAGAAGCGCACAGCAGGACAAGGAGCAGGAAGCCAACCGCTTGTCACGAGAGTATGTGACAGGAGTAAACTTTTTGCTTTCTAATCAACAGGATAAAGCGGTGGAACTGTTCCTTGATATGATCAAGGACGAGAGTAACACCTTCGAGGCGCATCTGACGCTGGGTAACCTGTTCCGCTCACGCGGTGAGGTCGACCGTGCTATTCGCATTCATCAGGCATTGACGGAAAGCGCTTCGTTATCGTTCGAACAGCGCCTGCTGGCGGTGCAGCAACTCGGGCGTGATTATATGGCAGCAGGGCTGTATGACCGTGCTGAAGAGATCTTCACCCAACTGGTGGATGAAGAGGATTTTCGTCGCAGCGCGCTTCAACAACTGTTGCATATCTATCAGGCTACCAGCGACTGGCAGAAGGCGATCGATATTGCGGAAAAACTGGTCAAACTAGGCCAGCCGCAGTTGAATACGGAAATCGCACATTTCTACTGCGAACTGGCGCTGCAAGCGATGAGCAGTGACGATCTGGATAACGCGTTGACGCTACTGAAAAAGAGTGCAGAAACGGATAAAGCGTGCGCTCGGGCGTCGATCATGATGGGGCGCATTCATATCGCTCAGGAGCGCTATGCGCCGGCGGTAGAGGTGCTCCAGCAGGTTCTGGAACAAGATAAAGCCTTTGTCAGTGAAACCCTGCCGACGCTGGAAACCTGTTACCAGAACTTGCCTGCGTCGGAGGCATGGGAAGATTTTCTCAAACGCTGTGTTGAAGAGAATACCGGTGCCAGCGCCGATCTGATGTTGGCGGATATCCTGGAGCGCAAAGAAGGGGCTGAGGTGGCACAGGTCTACATCAACCGCCAGTTACAGCGTCACCCGACAATGCGCGTTTTCCATCGTCTGATGGATTTCCACCTGAGTGAAGCCGAAGATGGTCGAGCCAAAGAGAGCTTGCTGGTGCTGCGCGATATGGTCGGAGAACAGATACGCACCAAACCACGCTATAGCTGCCAGAAGTGTGGCTTCACCTCGCAATCCCTATACTGGCACTGTCCTTCATGCCGCTCATGGGCCAGCATCAAACCGATTCGTGGTCTGGACGGACAATAGCGTAAGGTGTGTCTTATTCTATTGCCTATTTTATAAAACACGATTTAGTTACAACATACTTGTTATTGAAAGCACATTCACGGCGAACGTCGCGCGAAATGCAGCGCAGTCCAGCAGGGCCGCTGGGCTTTCGCGGGAGAGAAGGGTAGAATGCGGCGGAAAATTTTCATACGCGGACAAATCTCACTCCACGGATTCAATCGCCAAGCAAAACTGAGGGCCACATGAGCGAACACATCACCCCACCGCATGCCGTTACGTCGCCAGTCGTTGTCGCATTAGATTATGCTGACCAGAATCAGGCATTGGCGTTTGTCGATCGCATTAACCCACAGGATTGTCGGTTGAAAGTGGGCAAAGAGATGTTTACCCTTTTCGGTCCACAATTTGTTAAGGCGTTACAGCAGCGCGGCTTTGACGTTTTTCTCGACCTCAAGTTTCACGATATCCCTAACACGGCCGCACATGCGGTGGCGGCTGCGGCAGAATTATGTGTGTGGATGGTTAATGTCCATGCCAGTGGCGGTCGGCGGATGATGGAAGCGGCGAAAGCGGCATTGCAGCCCTTTGGCGCTGATGCGCCGTTGCTGATTGCCGTTACCGTGTTGACCAGCATGGAGGCGGACGATCTGCTGGCGTTAGGCATCACCGCGACACCGGCTCAGCAGGCTGAGCGCCTTGCGGTGCTGACCCGTGATTGTGGATTGGATGGTGTGGTGTGTTCTGCGCAGGAAGCACAGCGACTGAAGCAGGTTTGTGGTAGCGCGTTCAAGTTGGTCACGCCGGGTATTCGCCCTGCGGGCAGCGCCAGTGGCGATCAGCGTCGTATTATGACGCCAGAACAGGCGCAGGCGGCAGGGGTTGATTATATGGTAATTGGGCGTCCGATCACCCAATCTGCCGATCCGGCGCACACGCTGGCGCAGATTCGGCATTCGTTGTTGGTGGGAGGGCAGGCATGACTGAGAGTAACAGTCGGTTGGTCTATTCCACAGATACCGGACGCATCAAGGAAGAACCCGCTCCGGTAAAGCGTGCCAAAGGCGACGGTGTAGTGCGCATTCAACGTCAAACCAGCGGGCGCAAAGGAAAGGGCGTGTGTATTATCACGGTACTCGATTTGGATGATGACGCGCTGACCGCGTTGGCTGCAGAACTGAAAAAGAAGTGTGGCTGTGGCGGTTCAGTCAAAGAAGGCACCATTGAGATCCAGGGCGATAAGCGCGATCTGCTAAAACGGCTATTGGAAGCAAAAGGATTGAAGGTCAAGCTGGCGGGCGGTTAATGCAGAGTCTGACAGCAGGGAGACCCCTGCTGTCACTCGCTATTAATTGTATTAGTCGCGACTAGATCTGACACTTGACCTTGAAAGGTTGAGAGTTACCGGTTTTGATATGGGTGTCTAATCCTTAAACAAAACGCGAGGTAACTCTCATGCTTCATACTAACAATCCCATTATCAAACACA